>CAYTDR010000012.1:0-22080 GCA_964436185.1 uncultured Candidatus Obscuribacterales bacterium
CTGGCAGCCCTTCCGAATATCGCTGATGAGCTGGTGTGCACAAAGTATTTGACGCCAGCTCGAGCTGCCTCTTCAGCGACAATTCGCGTGCCTTCCACATTCACCTTATGGAACTGCTTGCCAGCCTTGGTGAGGGGAACGAGCGCCGCTGTGTGATGCACCACCTCCACGCCTTTCATCAGCCTGGCAACAAGGTCACGATCGAGAACACTTCCCAGAGTGAAATCAATGTCTTTCGACCTCTCAGGGTCTTCCCAAACGTCGAGAGATGCCACCTCCGCGCCTTTTTTGAGAAGCTCGGTCGAAATGTTGGTTCCCAGAAAGCCGCAACCGCCAGTTATCAAATGCTTCATAGTAAATGTCTGCTTTCCTCAAAGACGGAACGCTGCAAGTTCCCTCTAATCATACTGTGTTATCTCAACCACGTTTTCCACACTTGATTGTGTCACAACGAAAGGGCCGCATCTCCTGGGATTTAGGCAGTTATTTGGTTATTGGACAAACTGTTACTGTTGTCGTATCCCGGTGGCATGTCAACGAGCAGAGCAGGAGTGGATCGGGGACGGCAGCTTTGACCGTGGGGGGCACGAAGGCATGCGCGAGAACGACTTAGGTGGCAACCGAACGAGCCATGATGCGTTCCAGACCCGGGATCAGCTGAGGAAGCAGGTCGAGCCGAGGCTCCCTCTTAGCAATTAACTATCGCTTGAGCGACTTGATGCTAATATCTGAGTTGCGCCACCTGACTGGAAGTTCTCCTATGACGGCAAGCCATAATCAGGCAACAGAGAAGCTGCAGAACGAAAGCAAACCACTGTTCGAGTTTGATGTCTCGCAGTCACCTCTGTTTATGGCCATGCAAGATCCTGTTCTCGATGAGTTCATGGCCTATTTGGCTGCGACAAAATCTCAACAGGAGCTCGATCCCGAGGCTCATGTTCAACTTGAGCTGTCTGGCAGCCAAATCGTGGACATAAGGGACTCCTTTCGCAGCAGCATTCTGGCGGGCGAGCACCATCTCCACATATTCGCCCATCTGCTCTCCTCGATTTTACTGGAGGGCGATTTCGAACTACACAGCAATGTCATCGGCGTCTTACCGTCAAGCGACGACAGACCTTTCCTCATTCGAGAACGGTTGACACGCAAAACGCTTTTCTCCGTAACAGACATAGACCTCGGCAATCATATGGTTGACAATTTTCGCTACCAGAAAGATGGCGAGTGGGTGCCTTTGTCGCTTTCAGCCAACTTCGTCGAGTATGTTCCGATTCTGCCCCCTGGAAGCGGCGTCAACAGACTGACAAGCCGGGTCAAGGCAGAGGAAGAGCTATGCAACAAGCTGGTTGACGAACTGTTCTCCATCGATCAGCTTGTGTCGCGCGACAAACACCTGCGACAGTACAGCAAATTCGTCAAAGACATTTTCGGCATCAAGATAGTCTGCGAAAGCGAAGAGAAATGTGTTGAAATCCACAACCGACTGGAGGAGATGACACTTTCGTGGTCTGACCTCGAGATGCTCAACTCACTCTTCGGATTGACCTTCGTTCCCGGGGAAAAGGAAGAGGATTTCCATCTCGAGTTTATTGAAACCAAGGACTACCTGAACTGCGAACCAGCGAAGATGAAAAAGACCGGATGGAAAGCCATTAAGAGCGTGGTCCGCTGGGAAGGGTCTCTCTTTGAGATTCAGGTTCAGCCCCTCGTCAATTACTACTTGGAGCTCGATCACATGTCGGGACCATCACACCGGTCCTTCAAGATCCAGCGAGATCGCCTTCGTGACGAGGTTGCCCGCCAGATTCCGCTCTACCGCTTCTATCGCGACCTGCTCAAAATGCTGTTCATGGAAGCGCATGTTTGTTTCGAGTATGAAAACGCGTCAGTTCGCATCTCGTAAAGTTCGCTCGCAACTTCCGCTCTGTCGAGAAGGTTCAAGACGCCGTTGATGGAAAGCACCTGCTTGTTCGAGGAACTGCGTCTGTTCTCGTCTCGTAAAGTCGCTAGCTACTCCGCTGACGCGAGTGACCCAACGTGGTTCATTGAAGAGAGTGCTTGTGACGAGGAAACTGCCTGATGTTTCATGAATCGTTCGCCAGCTTCCGCCTTACCGTTAAAGTTTCGACCGCTCAATCCGACGATTACCGTACTTTGAAGCAGTCGTGAAATTCGCATAACTTTAGGGCCATTGAGCTGTTTAAAAACGAGCAATGAGCCTTGGATATTGAACTGGTTTAAACCGAACGGGCTGCTTTTGAGATCCCCCATATACCTCTCTGAGCCTCCCCAATAGTGTGAAATAAGTTTTGCTATCTAGCGATGACAACGCCAACTGTTAAGCAATCCGTTAAGGTCCAAAATCGGACCTTAACGGCATTTTAGGTCTACCCTCCTGATACTCGCTCTGCTAGTGGTATTTCAGGTTTTATTAGCTAGATCTTCTTTGCTGTTCAGTCTCTCCGAACTGTAGGTTCCAATATATAAACTCAATATCTTCCAATTCTTGTAGGAACTGATTCTCTCTTCACCCAACCCTGTTTCACCATCTCAGTCACCTGTTGAACGTTCTCCAGCGTGACGATGGTGTAGACCCCTACGTCGACGGCGCTTTCTGCAACGGTTCGCGCCGGTATGTTCACGTAGTGTAACTCTCTAAGGAGATATCACCATGTTCGGAATTGATGTGGGGACGGCCATCCTGATCGGTTTGGTCGCCCTGGCTGTTGCGAGCGCACTTTTCGCCCGCAAGTTTTTCTCTCGACCCGAGTTCAGCGACGTCCACAATGGCAAGGATCATCACGGCGGATGCAAGTTCGACGCCGATGAAGTTCGTCGCACGCTGGGTCAGTTCGTCCCTCCCATCGACACCTCCAACGTGCCTGCTGCGGACCCCCGCGTCCAGACTCGACTGAACGCCGTCAGTGTTGATGATGTTCGGGAGCGCCTGCTCAAGCTTTCCGGCGAAAAGACGGCGACCATCGCTGGACAGGGCGTCAACATCAAGAGCCGCAGCACCCACAGCGGCAAGAGCGGTATCGATCTGGCGCTAGCCTTCGTCGAGGAGTTCTACCGCACCAACGGCATCGCCGTCCGGCGCATTCCCTACACCGTCCGCGGTCGTAACTATGCCAACCTGGAAGCGACCATCGAAGGTCTCAACTTCAAGGTCAAGATCCTGCACTTTACCGGTGAAGAGCAGGGTTTGTGGGGCAGCTACAAGTATTCCGACATGGTCGCTGCGGACAAGACCGACGTCGTCGGCATGCTGCAGATGGACATGGTCGGCTACTGCCCTGACCCCGGTCACCGCCTCGACGTCCACGATGCAGTCGACCGCAACGGCTCGCACTCGTTGACCGAAACCTTCTTCCGGCAGGTAAAGCGATACGGCTTGAACATCCAGCCGTTCGACACGCACAACCGTGCGGTTGAGAATCGCAGTGACCATGCCGGCTTCCTCGACCATGGCTGGAAAGCCATCATGTTGAGCGAAGAGTTCAGCGATACGGGCTTCAACCCGCACTATCACTCGACGCGCGACCGTGTGTCGGCTCTGAACATTCCATACATCGTGGAAGTGATCAAGGCTGCCACCGCGTTTGTGCTCGACATGTCGGAGCAGGCTGGCGAGGGGAACCGGGAACGGGTCTTCTACGTTGGCTCGCACCTGGACTCGACGGCTGGTTCGACGTGGGGCAGCGAGGCTGTGGCTCCCGGCGCCGACGACGATGCCTCCGGCACTGTCGCCTGCACGGAAGTCGCTCTCGCTCTGCGCGACCTGGTGAAGGGCAAGTAAAGCTTCTTGCATACCTGGCGGAGAGACCGCTCTCCGCCAGGCATCCATTCCGGCGATGAATCGCATTGCCTCCGCACTCAAAGGAACCACGACTTGAGAATTACGGAACACGAACGGGCAATTATGCTCAAGCGTCAGCGTCAGCACCGTAAGCTCCACCAGGGGCATACAGCTGATTCGTCCACTCGAGGCGCGCTGGGACGTTTTCGCAAAAAGGATCCGTTCGACTGTGGCAAACCTGGCTGTCAGCTCTGTCACTTCGACAAACTTCATGGTCTGAAAGGCCCGAAAGAGCTCAAAGCCGATGCGGCTTTCGCTCACGACCTCAACGAACTGAAGAACGAAATTCGCTGATAACACAGGTCTCGTAACGCAATGGGAGTCAGTCGGTTTGCGACCAATTTGGTCAAAACCCCGACTGGCTCCCGTTGTCTTCACTTTTACCTTACTAACTTATATCGTAAGTTCATGCCGCCATCAGCCGTCAAAGCGCGGAGATGACACCAAGGCGAGTCGCTGGTCGGAGGTGCAGAACCAGACGTTGTCACCCAGGGTCGCAGAAGTAGACGCAGGCAGGCGCAGGACGCAGACATAGGCACACAACGCGCCGGAGGCACAGAACACAGGCGTAAGCGTAGGCATAGGCAAGAACGAAGACGTAGGCACAGGCTCGCAGACGTAGGCACAACACAGACGCTGGAAGGGGCCACGCTGCCGACGAACGACAACGCCTTCCCCCGTAGGAGAACATGGTGCTTAAGAGTGAGTCTGACTACTTCTTCTGGGATCTTGCCCAGGAATCCTTCAGCGTCACAATGCGATTGAAGACGAGCGAACCTGGCTTGCTGTCTTTGTCGACGACGAAATATCCCTGGCGCTCGAACTGGAATCGCTCACCATCTTGGGCTTCCGCCAGGCTACGTTCAACCTTGCAATTGCTCAACACCTGCAAAGCGTTGGGGTTAATCGCATTGAGGAACTCGCTATCTTTGCCGGATGGAGGCGACTCCTGCGACAAAAGCCTGTCATACAAGCGCACTTCCGCATCCACCGCGTGAGGAACGCTCACCCAGTGAATGGTTCCTTTCACTTTACGCCCGATAGGATTGCCGCCAGAACGGGTCTCAGGATCATAAGTGGCGCGTACTTCAACCACGTTGCCACTTTCATCTTTGACCACGTCGGTGCAAGTAATGCAGTAACCGTATCTGAGGCGAACTTCCCTGCCTGGAGCCAGTCTGTAATAGTCCTTAGGCGGGTCGAGCATGAAATCATCCTGCTCGATGTAGATCTCTCGCGTGATTGGTAGCTTGCGTGTGCCCTCCTTGGGCACGTCATGGGGCCAGTAAGAGGCGTCGAGTTCTTCGATCTCATCTTCCCCATAGTTTTCAATGACCACTTTCAGTGGCTTCAAAACTGCCAGCACGCGCGGTGCTTTCTGATTCAGATCATCTCTGATACAGAACTCGAGCTGTGCCATGTCAACTGTGCTGTTCGCCTTTGCCACGCCAACGCTGGCACAAAAGGCGCGAATACTCTCAGGCGTGATGCCACGTCTGCGCATTCCTGCGATTGTAGGAAGGCGCGGATCGTCCCAGCCGCTTACATGCTTGCCTTCGACCAGTTCCAACAGACGGCGCTTACTCATCACCGTATAGTTGAGATTGAGCCTGGCGAACTCATACTGGCGCGGGCGGCTAGGAAAATTGGCGAACTCCATAAGGTTCTCTACAACCCAGTCGTAAAGCTCTCGGTTGTTCTCGAACTCCAATGTGCAAATGCTGTGTGTGATGCCTTCGATGGCATCAGAGATTGGATGGGCGTAGTCATACATCGGGTAGATGCACCAGGCGTCACCGGTCATGTGGTGAGCTGTATGGCGAATGCGATACAACAATGGATCTCGCATCTTCATGTTTGCATTGGCCATGTCGATTTTGGCCCGCAAAACGTGCTCTCCGTCCTTGAATTCCCCTTTGCGCATGCCGCGGAACAGCTCCAGGTTCTCCGCTATGCTGCGAGTTCGGTGGGGACTGTCCTGGCCAGGCGTCGTCACACTGCCACGATACTCTCGTATCTCCGCGTCGCTCAGGCTGCAAACATAAGCCTTGCCGGACTCTATCAAATGCTCGGCATAACTAAACATCTTCTCGAAATAGTCACTGGCATGGTAGAGATCATCCCACTCAAAGCCGAGCCAGCGAACATCTGCCTGGATTCCGTCCTCATAAAGTGACTCCTCTTTGGTCGGATCGGTATCATCGAACCGCAGATGACAACGGGCGTTGCCAGACAGTCTTTCTTTGTACTCAAGCGCCAGACCAAAGTTCAGACAAATAGCTTTGGCGTGACCGATGTGCAGAAAACCATTGGGCTCTGGAGGAAATCGAGTGATTACTTTGTTGTGACGTTGAGCCTCGAGGTCCTCGTTGATTATGTCGCGGATAAAGTCACTGGTCTTCGCGGACGCAGGCGCTGGTACGGGGGCTGACGAATTCACTTAATCACTCCTCTCATCAATCTTTGAAGGGCTATTTTACTGCAACAGCAGTTGTGTGTTGAGTGAAGAGGTCGAAAAATTGACAATAGCTGACAACAGTTGAGGTTCCACAACCAGCGCGAGGGGTATAATTTCGGATGCGACACGCATCAGGAGCGGACTCCCATGGCCAAGATACTCGTAGTTGAGGATGACCGCACAATGGCGGATCTCCTTAAACAGTCGCTTGAGCTTGAGAAGCACAGCGTTGAGCTGACTGACAACGGAGCTACGGGTCTTGAACTGCTCAAGAACTATCAGTTCGACGCCGCCATCGTTGACTGGGAGATGCCGAAGCTGGACGGAATCGAGATGGTTCGTCGCTTTCGTGATGCTGGTGGATTTACGCCAATTCTTGTATTGACCGCGAAAACAACAACCGTTGAAAAGGAAACGGGATTGGATGCTGGTGCTGATGATTACTTAACGAAGCCGTTTGCGTTGAGAGAGCTTTCCGCTCGCGTTAGAGCATTGCTGCGGCGCACGGCTCCCACTAAGTCGCCTCAACTCCGATGCGGACCGATTGTACTTGACACCATATCCGGTGAGGTCACAATAGATGGAGAAGTCGTTACTTTCCTGCCTCAAGAGTTCGCCCTTCTGGAGTTCTTCTTGCGACACCCGAACCAACTCTTCAGCGCCACCGCACTCTTAAATCATGCCTGGAGCTCAGAGTCAGAAACCACAGAGGTTGGAGTGCGAAGCTGTATCACGCGGCTTCGAAAAAAACTTTCCATAGAAGGCAGTGATTCAGCAATCCAAACCATACACGGTCAAGGTTACAAACTGGTCGATCCCAACAAGCCCAACTAGTCCGCTTTCCTTTTACTCGTTTGGCCATTTCTGTTTTGGAAGAACAGACGCCGCAATCACTATCACTCGTGCTACCGATGCAGAAGATGTTTGCAACCCACACCATTCTCGTCGCAGACACTTGCTCATTTAATGCTGGTTGCACTTCCAATTCATGCCAAGCTACCTCTGCTTAGCGCACATCAATGCAAGCACCATTCTGGAAGTCGATCAGATTGGCAGCATTGGACGGAACCCGATCGCCTGGAACGATTAGTCCGACCAGGTTAAGCGGGTCACTGGCCGAGACGGTGATTATGGTTGCGGATGGAGCGAGGTTCTTGTGAGCCCGCAAAGACTCCACTGATTCGGACAGCGCAAACTGCTCACCGACGAAACCAGAAACAAATCGTCCACCACGAATCTCGCCGCGAGCCTCGAGGCGTCGGAGTACCGGGATAATCTCGCCCCATCGAGGGAGATTTGACTCGCGCACCAGTACCTCTCGAAACACAACACCGTATCGCCTTAGAATCATCCAGGCTACTGATTCCAGATGTTCATCGATCCCGCAGTTTCCGCCGAAATCGATCAGACTCCAGCGTCCGTGACTGTGTCGAGGTCTACCTGCGGATCTGTATGCACCCTGCCCGCTACGCCTTTTGGGGTTCACCAGTGCTCTCAGATTATCGAAATCGTCCGCCGTCACAAGGCCTACTGTGACCAGCTCCCACAGCGCAGTCTCCACTTCGGACTTGAGAAATCCAGAAAGGCGTACCAGATCCTGGAAAAAGGAAGCGCCTTTCTCGATCAGTATCTCCTTTATTTTGCGCGCTTGAAAGCTCAACTGTTCGGATGCAACGTCCTGCCTCTCAGTTGGAATCCAGTTCTGCATGTCCCTCGGAAATAAGCACACTGGCGAGGATCTGGTAGGGTGAACACGACGGCTGGGAATGGACTTATCGGCACTGGCAGTGGTGGCGCGAGCGCCGCGGTCTGTCAGTGCTGGATGGCGAGAGAAGCGTGCCCAAGCCACGGACCCGGTCAAACAAAGATTGTCCAGGTAGTCTCTCTTGTAGTTTCGCACTCGCGCGGAAAGAATGTGAGACTCCCAGAGGCTTGCCGGTGCTTCGAACCCTTGCAACTGACGAAGAATTTCGAGAGTGCCACGTTCGCCGACTAATTGGCTATTTGGTGCCACGTGATGCCAGTGGAACAGCCAGCTCATATACTGTGCAGGAGAGACTGCTTCTACTTGTTTCCGGATGCCCTCGATAGTCAGCCGATGAATTCGCGAAAGGAGCACCCTTTCACACCATTCTTCCTTAGTTTCGCCCGGAGTGAAGTGGCCTCGCAGAATCGTGCCAGACGATTCTCGCCTCAACAGAGCCCTTTCGATGTCGGAAAGAGGCAGTCCTGTTCTTTCCGCAAGGTCGATTGCCGCGACTGGACCGGAGTACATCATCCACCCAGCTACAAGAATTTCCAGACAGTGTTCTCGCTGGTCAGCCTTTGAGTCATCCACAGAGTCGAACAGCAGATGAATTTCGTTCTCGCGTTCCCTACTGTACCAGAATTCTCGATTAGCGACTGTAATAGAGTCCACTCGGGAATTTCTTCGCAAGGTTTGAAAATGTTCTCCCCACATGGACTGCGTAGACTGTCCTGTTGCCCAGACAAACTCGGACGGAAGTGCAATCAGTGACATGAGAACATCATGCAATTCATCAGCATCGCGAACGTCAGGGACAGCTTCGAAGCGAACACGTTCCACTGCGGCCAGGTCAAGCTGTCCAATCTCGTTTCTGAGATTGTCCGGCAAGATCCTTCTCATCTCGACTGCTCTGGCTCTTCTCTCTTCCAGCGGAGCGTCATCGAGATATGCGTAGGGGTTGGCATTGAGGATCTCGTGACAAAATTCAGAAGGCATTGTTGTGTCAATGGCCACTGCCTCGATCTCGCCACTCAAAATGTCATTGAGAACTTCGATGAAACCCTCCATATCCAGAGCTTCTGTAAGCACGTCCTTCATCACTTCGTTAACGAGTGGATGGTCAGGTATAGCGATTTCGCCGTCGATGTTGTCCTGACAGGCAGCCGCTTCAGGAAAGACCGAAGCAAGGAGATCCTCAGCTCTCATTCTTTGTATCTGCGGCGGAACCTTCTTCCCGCTAGTGAATCGCAATAATGCCAATGCTCGATTTGCATCCCACCGCCACCGCACCGTAAAGAACGGAGAGGCGAGTGCTGTTTGCTCGAGAATTTGACGAACGGAGTTCGGATGCAAAAAGCCGAACACATCGGAAAGAGGAAAACTATGCTGTTCGGTAAGCGAAATATTGATACCATTGTCGGTGGCGGCAGCTTGCAGCTCAATGTTGAAACTTCGACAAAAACATTTGCGCAGCGCCAGACCCCAGGCTTTATTGATCCGCCCGCCGAACGGGGCATGTATAACCAGTTGCATCCCACCGCCTTCGTCGAAGAAGCGCTCCGCTACTATCCGCTTCTTCGTGGGCACAACACCGAGAACCGCTTTTCCTCTCAAGATATACTCGACAGATTGGGCAGCTCCCAGCTTGTCCATTCCGCATTCTTCCATGAGATATTTAACAGCAGCCGAGTCGCTCACCGACGCAGAGAGCTGGGGAGCAGCTTGACTGTCAGACTCCGATTCCACCGACAATAAGTCGAGCTTGACGCCTTCCTCGACGAGCATCTTGTCGATCTTCTCGCGCACCTCGGAGAGATGGGTCGATAGTTCTATTGTCCTGGAAGGAGCCTCACCTCGCCAAAATGGCACTGAAGGTGGTGCTCCGTGCGCATCCTCCACGCGCATCTTTCCGGTTATGCCTTCGATACCGCGAACTTTCCACGATGTATTACCAAGCAGGATAATATCGCCTCGATTGCTTTCCACCGCGAAGTCTTCATCAACGGTGCCAACCACAGTCTCTTCCGGCATCGCCAGCACGGTAAAGAGGCTGTTGTCCGGAATGGCTCCGCCGTTGGTCATGGCAATCAATCGAGCGCCTCGACGACCTGTCAGGCGACCGTTTATTCGATCGTGATGCAAGTATCGTCCATGTCTGAACTTGCGCCCAGCCAGGCCTTCCGAGAGCATTTCGATTATCTCGTCGAAGTCCTGACGAGCCAGATCTCGATATGGGTACGCCCCTCGAACTAGCTGGAACAGACCTTCTTCCGACCACTCGCCCGTGGCGCAGATAGCGACAATCTGTTGGGCCAAGACGTCCATCGGGCAGTCGGGAATGATCAGGCGATCCAAATCTGCTTCGCGAATGGCTTTTACAAGGGCCGCGCATTCCAAAAGCTCGTCTCGCGTGGTGGCAAAAATTCGTCCTTTAGGGGTAGCACCGCGCCAGTGACCGGAGCGTCCTATCCGCTGCAATGCCACAGCAATACTTCGGGGTGAGCCAATCTGGCAAACCAGGTCGACAGTACCGATATCGATGCCCAGCTCTAACGAAGCTGTTGCTACGAGAACCTTATACTCACCGTTCTTCAGCTTTTGTTCTGCCTGTAATCGCAGTTTGCGAGAAAGAGAGCCATGGTGAGTGCCAACAATCTCCTCGCCAAGACGTTCCGATAGGTGGTGGGCGACACGTTCCGCCAGGCGCCTGGTGTTTACGAACACGAGCGTGGACCTGTGCTCACCTGCAAGTGCGCAAATGCGATCGTACATTTCATCCCAATGAGCATTGGATGCCACCGCAGCAAGTGGGCTGGGAGGCACCTCAATTGCAAGATCGAGCGAGCGGCGACTGCCTATCTCGATGATTTCCGGTATTGGTATTTGCCCGCCCACGAGGAAGCGTGCCACTTGATCGATGGGCTTTTGTGTTGCAGAGAGTCCGATTCGAACAGGAGGCTTGCCCACTAACGCGTCAAGGCGTTCCAGAGTCAACGCCAAATGAGCGCCTCTCTTATCGTCGGCGACCGCGTGAATCTCGTCAACAATTACAGTGGAGACGTCTTTGAGTATCTCCCTGCTCTTCTCGGCAGTCAAAAGAATATAGAGAGATTCCGGAGTCGTAACCAGAATATGAGGCGGTCTCTTCAACATGGCTCGCCTCTCTGGGGCAAGCGTGTCGCCCGTGCGAACACTCACGCGAATCTCGCTCATTGGCAGACCGCTTTCTTCAGCTCTGGCTACGATTTCGCGCAACGGAATCTCCAGATTCTTTTGCACGTCGTTACTGAGCGCTTTCAGTGGAGATACGTAGAGAACTTCAGTTCGATTCTCCAATGTGCCTGCCACCGACTTGCGCACCAGCCTGTCAATGCAAGCGAGAAAGGCGGCTAATGTTTTACCGGAGCCGGTCGGAGCCGAAATCAGCACACTACGATTGTCGAGGATGTGGGGCCAGCCAAGGGCTTGAGGTTCTGTTGGCGAGCCGAATTTCTCCACAAACCAATCTCGAACAATCGGATGCGCCCATGCTAACGAACTTTGCTCGGTTTCTAACATTCAGCCACCTCGAGTATCGGAAGGTTAAATTCGAGCATCTGGCTTCGGGCCAGCCGGCAGGATTGCCGCCGCTCCGGAAGCGGAGGTAACACGCCCACCAAACAACGACGAGCAAGCGAACGAACGACGAACGAACGAACGCGTGCAAACTAATTCTAAATCGAAAAGAAGCCGCGTGCCACTGCCGAACGAACAGAATGCGGCAGACTGGCAAGTGTCAATTTTTGACGCGAAGAGTGCAAGAAGAAAAGCAAGATCTAGTGGAAGAATCGCAGCAGCTTGTTCTCGCGATCGATCGTAAAACGCTTGCTACCAAGAAAGTCCTGCCCGACTGCGCTTCCAGCATTGCCACCAACATTTACGTTAATGGTTCTGTCGATCGGTCCCAAACGCAACCGCAACGGCACAACCTTCACAGCCAGCGAACCTCCAACGCCGCTCATCATAGCCGTTGGAGCATCCTGATCGATTCTTACTCCAATCTTCGCCAGATCGGACGGAGCAAACATGGAGGCTGCGGCTCCCGTATCAAGCAGCACCGTTAGCTTCTTCCCCTCAACTTCCATGAGGACATAGTCTCGAGAGTGCTCAGTAGTGCAAGGCACATCGTACAAAGAGCTAAAATTCTTCGAAGACGAACCTCCTGAACTCGTGGACGTTTTTTTCATCCTGATGATGCCACCACCATCTCTGCCGTTTTCTATCTCATATTGATAACCGCGAAGGAATTCTTGCCCCACTAGTGGCATGAGATCCATATTCTCCTCAACAGTGATTGGCACCTTCCTCGTCATTCCGCCTATGCGAAGGTTGGACATATCCCTCCAAACAGGAACCGCATTGCCAGCCCACCCACTGGTTTGACCACTCGGCGCCCCTCTCGGAGCTGGGATTCCAGCCGCAGCTAGATGATTCTTACCGAAGTGCGCACTAGCACCGGTGTCAAACCAACAAGGAATCGGCCGACCATCCAGATATGCCGTAACCTCCATATGGCCACTGCCGGCAGTTTTGAAGTAAATCGTGTTCTGATCAGGCAAACTTGCCAATTCGGAATCCATTTGAGGCGAAAGACCTCTGACAACGGACGCAGCCGATACACCGCCGCCGGAAGACTGCGGCGCGCTCTGCGGGTCGAGCCTGGCAATCATGATTGCCGCCAGCTTCGCCTCCTTACTGGCTGGAAAATTAGAGGCAACGGTGCGGAACAGTCCTTTCGCCTCAGTAGGTCTGTTGAGCTTGTAATAGCAACAGCCCAGCATGTAATAACTCTCTGCCGCATGAGCGGGAGCATTCTTCACAGCCTTGAGCAGCTTATTGGCTGCAGGAGCGTACTGTTTCGCCTGGAATAAACTTTTTCCGTCAGAGAAGTCGTCAGCCCATACACACTCCGCCTGACTCAATAAAACCAGACAAGCTAAGAAACCCAAACCGATGGTTCTGCGTTTGACCAATCGACGGTCTGATTTTGACTCGAATCGCATTTCTTATAATAACCCTGCAGAAGCTGACAGAGTTACTTTACCCTTGGGCCATCAGATATCAAACTTGGAGCGCCGACCGACGTGGTCAACAAAGCAATTCGAACCCGATTGTAAAGGCTCCGGATGCTTGCCCAGCTTTGAGTTGGCAGCAGGTCGATAGCAATGACGTTCCACAGACTGTATTATGACTGGCGTGAACCAGTTGGGAAAGCAGCATGAAAAGTCATAGCCTCGTTTTGGCGTTACTGTCGACTTCATTTCTGAGCGTTGGATTAACGTTTTGCGACCTGAGCAAGTTCTCGGCACAATGCAGGGCGGCTGATACTATGGATCACTCTCCAGTCAAAACAGAAGAACGAGCGCTCGCACATTTTACGGGGCTGGATCTTGCAATTCCCGGCCAGGTAAATGTATTGATCGGCAGTCCCCAGAAAGTTCGTATAACCTGCAATCAGGATACTTTAAGCAACGTAATTACGGAAGTCTCTGACGGCGTTTTGAGAGTTCGTATCAAAGACAAATTCAATGTCGAGAAGTTCGAAGCAAACGTCGTCATGGAAAAGCTCGAGACTGTGCAGCAGAGCAGCGCGGGGCGCAGTACGATGAAGGGACTTTCGAAGGCCGGACTGAAGAAGATCGCTGTGATGGGTGCTTCCTCCGCCAACTTTGAGGATATCCGGGGGGAACAACTTGACTTAGTGGTGGCAGGAGCCAGCAAAGTAACTGCCACTGGTATCACGGACAAACTTCACTTAACCGTATCAGGAGCCTCAAGCGCCACACTGGCTGAACTCAAAACGAAAGATTGCAAATTGAAGGTTTATTCAGCATCCAGGGCAAGCGTGAATGCTTCCGCCAATGCATCCGGACAGGTTAATGGTGCCTCTCACCTTGACTTGAAAGGAACTGCCACCAATAACATTGCAGTCGACTTCATCAGTAAAGTTAGCCGAAACTAGAGCGTCATCCTGAATATCCGACGCTGGAAGCGATCGCGCCCTTCATCGAATGGCGGGTTCCGACCTTCGGTGGTCACTTATTTTTCGGTCAGTGATGTAGAGCCTGAACAAACCGGCTGAAAAACCTTTCCCATCAAACACAGTGGGCCAAGCGGCGGTGCCCGGAATACATATAGGTAATCACCTGCCGATAGACGCCGCCGTTCGACTTAGCGTTTACCGCCTAAAGACTGGCTGGAGCGTTCAAAAACCCCGCCAATCCATCACCTCAAGAATTCTGATTCACCGCAGCAACGGACAACAGCTCATCCGCACACAAGCTGAAGAACCGGTCCTTGTCGTCAGCGTAGAGCGCAATGACAGGCTGCAGCTTCCCGCCCCAGGGAAGTGCCGCGAGCGTTTCCGCATTGGCAATGAAAAACTCAAAGAATCGCTCTCCGTCAGTTCGGTCCATAACCGTAAGTATCTCAGCCACTGCTCGCGGTGGCTGAAAGTGATGATAGTCGATAGGCGTTGTCCATCGTCCGCCCCAGATCGTAAAACCGTTTTCGAGAAACAGGGAGACCACATCCTCCACCATTCCCTCTTTGACATTATGCCGGTTGAGATATTGCCAACCGGCAGCCGGTTCGATCTTCGCCTCCCCAGCCTCTTCGTCGAAAGTGACGAACGGGTTTTGCACGGGATTAAGGTCGATTGCCATACCGTATCCATGCACGGAGATCGTAGTGGTTCCCGCCATCAGGCGGAACGCGAAGCAGGAGCTGTTATTATGCTTCATCGACTCACTGTCCTGACCGCCGAACTCATTGATAGGGCGCACGGAAGTAATTGGGAACTTCCGTTCCAGAAGAGCATCGAAGACCTTTTTTGCTCGTGGCGCGAGAACGTCGAAAATAATCAACTGACCATCTTCTTGCACTTGCTCGTCAAAGTCCAGGTAGCGGATCTCCAGACAGACAAGTCTGTCGAGGGGCACTGGACAAGTCTCGGACCAAACTCCCAGTTTCACCATTTCGTCCTTGAGAACGTCGGACAGCTCGCTAATTTCTCTTTTCAGCACGATTCGATTCCTCTTGCAACCTGTAGACTATAATTGAGATCACGGCGTTAGGTCGGCGCTTTTACTATTTGTTATTGAAACCACTCAAATGAGCCGCCGCAGAATAATTGGAATATTTTTGCTGGTTGGCAGTGCAATGTTCTTCGCGTTCAGTTTCTCGATGCTCGGCGTGAAATTGGCTCAACCGCTATCGAATGAAAAGTGGTACCTCGATTTGAAAGAACAGAAGTGGAACGTCACCGACTTCTTTCAGTACTACCAGGCGGCTCAGCTTGCTACTTCTGAAAAATCGAGGCAGGTTTACGATCCGCAAGTCCAACTCGAGTGGATGAACAATCTTATCAAACCTCTGCATACCGACAAAGTATTTTTCAACCAACAACCGCCGTTCTGTTATCCGCTACTAATGCCACTATCGGTGATGCCTGCAACAATTGCCTATCCTGTTTGGTGCATTGCGCAAACGTCGTTCGGGTTGATCGCCCTTGCCTTTCTGAGCAAGCTCGGACCCTTATCTTCCAGAGATCGCAAACTGTTTCTCCTGGGAGTACTGGCATCGTTTCCAGCCTACGTGTGCCTCTGGCATGGCAACACAACTTTCTGGCTTCTAGGATTTCTTTCGCTCTATGTGTATTTTTTCTACAACAAACGCGACATTGCTGCTGGTGCCATGCTCGCTTTGAGCACATTCAAACCGCAATATTTTTTCCCTATGGTGATTCCGATTTTTGGACTGCAGCGCTGGAAGATTTTGCTCTCTCTCATCGTTTTTGAGTCTTTTTTGATGCTGGCGGCGGCGCTGACCATAGGCTGGGAGAATGTGATCGGATACCCTAAAGTCCTGACAGTAGCGGAATCCAGTCCAAACTTCATCGGCGTAAACCCTCACATGATGATCAGCTTGCGCGGATTGTTCGCCCAGTTTTTCTCCGTCAAACAGTCCTTGCAGGCAACTGCAGCGATCATGTTCGCCTCGTTGATACCACTGTTCTTTATGTGGTGGAAAGCCAGCAAGACACCCTCGCCGGAACGCATTCGCTGGTCATGGGCGGTCACCGCTACAACAGCAGTTTTCGTCAGCCCGCACGCTCACATTTTCGACTTCCTACTGATTACTATCGCCTGTGCGTTGACCCTGCCGAGCCTATCTATAGCTGACAAATTCTCGCAGGGATTCTGGTATCGCTTTTGGTGCACATTACTTCTTCTTTTCCCGACACTTGGATGGATTGCGAACCTATCGCTAGGGAAAGACAACGCACCCATAGCCTTCTTCTTTCCTGCAGTATTACTGTTGACGGTCGCAGTCCTGGCGAACTACAAAACGAGCACCCCGACTAAAGCTGACGAACAAAGCCCAGAACTATCGTGCTCACCTACCAAAACGTTTTCAGATTTGAATCCTCGAGATTGAGAGCATTGAGTAAGGTGGAGGGCTTCTGTCGGCAGTTCTGATCATCATTGTGAGTTTTCATCAAGTCCCTATATAGTTGATCCTTGCCAGCCTGTTTAGCCGCATAGGCGCCCAAAAGTGAATTGCACTGTCCTACTTCGTACACACCATAATCGTTAAAGTTGGTCGCATTACCGTCGAAGTGTTCCAGAGCCGTCTCGAAAGCCTGCTTTGCCTCTTTAGTGCGCCCGAGGTTTTGCAGCAAAATCCCTTTGCTGACAAAATTGAACAAATGAGATTCCGATCGTGGTGCGACAATCGCGCATAATTTGTCGAGTTCTGCCAGAGCATTGTCCTTCAGGCCTGCCGCCCAGTAGGTGCCGACTCGATAGGCATAGGCTGGATTTTTGTAGTCAGGGCTGAGCAAGATCGCTTTGTCATAGTCAGCTAGTGCAAGATTAAGCTGACCAAGCAGTCCACGAATCTTTCCTCTCAGCGCGTACGTTTCAGAAGAACGGTAGTAATAAGTCCCTTGCTTATTTGCGTCTTCGTGTGTCACTACCCAGGTCAAATCGTCATCGGCCTTTTTGAGTTCCCCTATTTGAATAAGCCTTAAAGCCCGATCATTGTAGGCTGCGAAGTTCAATTTGTTGTTTTCGATCTCATGCGTGAGCAGATCGATAGACTCCTTATGCTTCCCTTCTGCGTTCAACAAATTCGCAATCGACAGACTACTGTTGCTCTCTTTATCAAGCAAATCGGAAAGCTTGAAAAGCATTATAGGTAAATCGAAATTGACAGTTTTCTCACCTTTTCCAAGCGACTGTTCGGTCAGCCTGTCAGCAAACCATTGCGAGACTCCGGACGCCTGCCTGGGTGCAACCACTACAAAAGCCGAGGAGAGAACCAATGAAAGCACAAGAAGGCGAACTCCAGCTTGCCATGGACCAATCTTCTTCTCGCCCCGGAAAATCGCATAGCCCATCATCGAAACAACGCCGAACAAGACAGAGACAGAACAAGCGACAAGTGACACCACGCCCCCAGAGGAAGGTCCAGCTTGATAACACCTGTGAACAAGCTCAGGAACTAAGGCCAGAGCGAAGAGCGATACAAACCCAAGAAAGAAAATGCTCATCCACTGGCGGCAGGTTCCATTATTGGCCCGGGTCATAACTTTGAGCTTGTTTATAAATGTGGAAACAGCAGCGTAAATTCCGCCTGCTGCTGCGATTAATATCGTGCCGGTTTGGATGGCACGAGTCACCTCCCACGATATGAGCGGATAAAAGCCGCCATAGGTACTGGAGACCAATAGAAGAGCGACGATCGATACTGCACAGATAATCTGATTGGAGGTGTATCTACGCTTCGCCTTTCCTTTGTGATACGCAGGAACAGACTTGTCCGCCTCCAGCAATCGCAAATCCTGCAACAGCTCCGCCATCGTCTGATACCGGCGCTCAGGTTGCTTTTCCAGACACCGCAAGATTACGTTCTGCAGACCGACGAGACGCTTTGTTCCTTTCAACTCACGAGGAAACGGTTGCGCCTCTTCATTGATATGGTTGACGACCACCTGGACAGGATTCTCCCCAGCAAAGGGTGGCTTTCCAGTCAACACTTCATACATCAAGCATCCAAGCGAATAGATATCGGATCGCTGATCCAACATAAACCCCAGACATTGCTCCGGGCTCATGTAATGTGGACTGCCGAAGACTTCTCTCGTTTGAGTCAGATCTCGAGTGTTTCGATCTGCTGCCGGCATCATTGTCGCGATTCCGAAATCAACCAGCTTTGGAATCTCTACACCATCACTGCCGTGCGACAGTATGACGTTTGTCGGCTTGATGTCTCGGTGGATGACACCGTCTTTGTGAGCGAACTCCAGTCCAGCCGCCAGTTGAGTGAATATGTCGAGAGCTTTGTGGGAGTCGAAGAAGCGCTCTTTCTCCAACGACTGAGCGAGACTTTGTCCCTCTAAAAGTTCCATCAAGATGAATGGAGTTCCGGCAGGAGATTTGCCGGAGCCATAAACTGACACCAGGTTTGGATGATCCAGCTTTTGACTGGCCATCACTTCCGTTTCGAAACGCTTGAGCGCTACCGGATCGTTGAGCAGATTATCGGCAATCACTTTGACAGCGAAGTTTTCACCGGTCTGGCGATCTCGGACTCTGTAGACAGAACCCATGCCACCACTGCCGACAAGGCTGAGAACCTCATAATGTTCACCCAGGTCGGGGAGCTGATTTTGCTGGGCATGTTCAGTTTCTTGCCGAACTTCGTCGAGAGCGGTTTCCTCCTCAATGACTTCTTTCAGGTCTACCTGCGCCGCTTTCGTCTTCGTTGAGTTGCTCGCTCTGGGTGAATTCATCGTTCATCCTAAATGTTCTTAGATTGACTCAAGCTCTAATAGAATCTACCCAAAATCCAGTCGCGTTCGTTGCCGAACCTCAACCGAAATATGTCAGCGGGGGATGATCAACCCAGAGTAGAACATGAGGAGCCGGCCAAGAATATAGGACTTTCCCTGTATTCGCCGATCTGGCTTTAACACGATGACCGATGTATAGTGAAACCTGATTCCTCACCGATCCAAGGAGGATAGGACAATGAAAAAGAACAGATTTGAAGAACACTCCTTTTGAGCTGACAAGCAAGCGCAGAAAAGGATTCCCATCAGAAACCAAGGTCAAACGCGGCGTTCGCATCGTACACGGGACAAAAGAGCTGTACGAGAAGCTGGGGAGAGATGACCTCTGCCCATGCCTGTCCGGTTACCGGTTTCAAGAAGTGCTGCATGAAGTCCGGCCGCTTTTGACGGCATCATGCGGGACTACTACTTTTAGATAATTCTGGAAGCTTGAATCGCAAAGCTAGCCTTCTGCCTGCTTCTCCACAGAGATCAGGCAGAGCTGTTTTGCAACAGGACCTTACCTTAACTCTCGAGATCGAAACTCGCATGCCTTTTGCTCTGCGAGGACCGAAAGCGCTATATCTGGTGAACTAAACAAGACACCAGCTCAACCACGTTGCACAGCTGCCCGACAGCGAATCGATCGGACGAAGATACCTACTCAGGCGGACTCTCCCCATTCGCGCGCTTTCGTAATCTCAAGTCAAAAGGGCCTTCGGCAGCCAACTTCCGTTCCGCCAGCTGGAACAGATTGGAGGCAGACAGCTCCAGTGCTGCAGCCAGCCGGCTTACGGTTCGGATTGAAAGATTGCGCTCGCATCTCTCCAGATCGCTGACAAACGAACGGTTTAAACCGGTGCGTCGAGCCAGTTCACTTTGAGAGATGTGGAGCTCCTGCCGTCGATCAGCGATGGATAGGCAAAGTGCCATCACCAGCTGATCATCTGAACAAACAGCGTTGGTTACTATCATGGATGATGCCGCGCGTAGGGTCGCTACGCGTGTCCTGTATGAGGAGCGTTCTGCAAGATTCTTAACACTAGTATAGTGGTCCCTCTACCCTTCACGTAATCCCGCCTGCGAGTTACAAAAGCGTTCTCAATTATTGTGAAAACTCCCCCGATTGGGGGAGACGATCTTGCTAATCTCTGAACTAAAGCGTATCTCACACTTGTGATCGAGGTGCGATGGCGCAAATGACATATTTTTCGAACAGCCATCCTGGGGATCTCGACTGGATAAATGGGAACTCGCGCCTTTGACTTCGAGCCACCAGAGGCGGTGTGGTTTGGGAAGACGAGTGTTTGGCGTTCGGCACGGACGGCATCGAGATGCCACCTTCTACAACTCTGCTCTGCAAGCATCCCGCAGAACTCCGCAGGTGCGATAATATTGAATCGTACAGACACCTGGAATTCCCGTTGAAATCTACTGATTCCGCCCCCATCGTCGACGAAGCATTACTGGATAGCATCACCAGCTCCTTACGAGAATGCAGAAAGGTCAACCGCAAGCTCGGCACCAAAGGACATCTCTACATTGAGCGCCAGCTTCCCTATCTTTGCGTTTACCGAAAGATAGAGACTGATAAGGATTGGGGAACCAATCAGCTAGTTACCGGAGAAGCTTCCTACCTGACCGTCTCCGGATCAAAACAAGATTTGGAGGATGCAACTGTTCTAGTCGAGTCAATAGCCAAGGAACTGACCCGGCTTTTCGGCACCTTTCTAGTTATCGAGATCTGGAGCGGCGAGGAGATTGAGCACACCAATGACCAGCCGGTGGGCAAGCCGGGCTTTCGTGCCTTTATCCCCAAACATCAGCCGCCCGTTCAGTACCTGCACACCTTAGCCAAACATCTCAGCCTCGTCTCGATTAGAGGAAAGTATTCTCGTGTGGCAATGAAGGCATCGCGTAGCGTTTCACCACCGGACATGAAGCCAGTCTTGTCACCCCGACTGGTGAAGCAGCTAGGGGCGCACGTCATCGGAATGGAGATCTCGCCAATATATCGAGATGCTAAAACGGGCGAGCACTTCCCTGCCGTGTTGACTGAATTGCAGGCAGCGTTCACCACCGTTTTGGAGCGAACGTTTTTCACCTTTCTAAAACACGAGACCACTATCTGCCCACCGAATTATCTGGCGCTGGGACAGAGAAGCATGGTTCAGTCCGTGTGGCAGGTGGATAGAATGCTTTCGGAGATCGCCACACATATCGACTTTCTTCTTCTCGTAACGCCGACTAACTCCGGGCAAGCTCAAGAAGAGTTTCGCCGCAGTTTTCACAACAAAGCACCAGTGTTCCTCTATCATCCAGCGCCGTTTAGCGCCATCGAACTGAAGCGAAAGCTGTACAAGACCCCCATCGAGCGCATTGAAGATCCGACCCTGGCGCACATGTTTCGCGAGCAGCTAGAAGACCTGGACAGCAGGATCTCGATGGTGCAGGAGAGAGGAACGAAGAGCTTCCTGTACTCCAGCCTGAAACTCTACGATCGCCCGGACAAGAAGCTCGTGGACCTTGCACGTAAAATACTCAAAAACTGTCCGGATGAAGGTTTCGAAGGTTCGACCCGACGATTGCTCACCCCCCAGGAGTTCGCCGCTATGGCGACCGAGGAGCTGACGTACTATCGCTCAAAATGCCCGGATTTAGGCGGAACAGTTCAAATCCGAGATGACGTGCCGGGAGTAATGGTCTCAAACGGCAATCTTCTCATCGGCACAGAAAGGCGAGTATCGAAACGTAGGGCATACGCGCTTCTCAGCCACGAAATCGGCACCCATATCCTCACCAACTATAACGGCAAAGCCCAGCAGTTCCGGCAACTGAGCGCCGGTTTGCCCGGCTACGACGAACTGCAAGAATCGCTTGCCGTGCTCGGCGAATATCTGGTGGGCGGGCTGACCGGCAGCCGCCTGCGCACGCTGGCCGCGCGCGTTATGGCTGTTCACTGGCTATGCGAGGGCGCCACATTCGTCGACGTGTACCGGAATCTCACCCTGGATTGGGGTTTCAGCGGCCCGGTCGCTTTCACGATCGCCCTGCGCGTTTTTCGCTCCGGTGGTTTTACCAAAGATGTCGTCTACTTGCGCGGGTTGACCAAGTTGATTGAACAGGTCAAGAACGGTTTG
>CAYTDR010000013.1:0-8840 GCA_964436185.1 uncultured Candidatus Obscuribacterales bacterium
ATTGAAAAAGTTCCCTGATCACCCTGAGATGTTGTACGTAGTCGGAACTTACTTCTTACACAAAAATGAATTGGGTCACGCCACCATCATGCTCCAGAGGGCATACGAGTTGAACCCGGACGTCCCCGGCCTGCCGACGGCGCTGGGTCAGTGCATGGTAGGCAGTTATCCTCAGAAAGCGGTGCTTCTGGCTTCGGAAGATTTGGCAAGAAAACCGAACGATTTGGAGTCCCTAAAAGTTCGCGGTCTTGGATACAACAAGCTCGGAAACAACAAACAAGCAGTCAAAGATCTTCAACCAGTCTTTGAAAAAGAACCAAGTTCAACAGTTATTAGTTATACATTGGCTGACGGCTACATTTGGCTAGGCGACTACGAGAAGGCATTGCGCCCGAGCATCTGGTTGGTCGCATCCACCGCCCTGCCTACCGTTGAAAAATCCGGTCAGTCAGATTTATTCATGCGAGCTGTACCTCATGTGAGCGAACAAAAAATCAGGCAAGAGATCGCCGCTGTCTCCAAGAGCATGATGTTCTTGAAACCTCAGTTCCACCAATCTCTTGGACGTGCACTGGATAAGTGCAACAAGAACGCGCTGGCGATGGAAGAATATCGAGAGGCAATCAGATTGGATCCGCAATTTGTGGATGCTCACTTCCGCTTAGGTCAAGATCTGGAGATGCACCAACACAATTACAAGGCAGCATTGGCTGAATACGTAACAGCGCACAACCTGCGTCCCTGGGACGAGAATATCAGTTTGGCATATACCCGCCTTCAGGACAGGTTGAGCAATAAGAATACTGATACTGCATGGAAGTTGAAAAACTGCTTCTCATCAATGTTCAAGCAACCGGCGAGATAAACGAAGCGGGTTTCTTGAACTAAAATCAATAATGGTGCGAATGTCGAACTTTCGATACATCCCCTATCATGAGCTCGGGGACAGTCCCAACATAATCGTCGATGGCAGTCCTAACGAACATACACGTTTGACGCTTTCGCATTGGCCTGGTAGCACGACGCCAGAACGGCTGCAAGCCGACCTTTCCGCGGAAATCGTCTTCAACTTTCTGGAAGCCGGTGGTATCGGACCGGAAGGAGTCGAGGCCGTATCGAACAATCACTTCGACGAAGACGGGCTTATCAGCTTGTTTTCCATCATCAAACCAGAGTACGCCTTTTCTATGAAGGACACTCTGATCGATATTGCAAGAGCCGGAGATTTCAGCACCTTCAGGGATCGCGATGCAGCACGTGTATCCTTTGTTTTATCAGCCTGGACCAATCCCGACCGCTCTCCATTGAACAGAACTGTATTCGGAGGTTCAAGCGATGAGCTGACGATGGTTCTCTATCAGGAGCTGATCGATCGCCTACCGCGAATTATTGAGAGGATCGATTACTTCGAAGAGTTCTGGAAGGCGGACGATCACTGTCTCGAACTTTCCGAAGATGCAATCAACTCTCCTCTAGTATCACTGGAACATGACCAAGAGTTGGATTTGACGATTGTAAGTCTGCCGGACGAAGGCATTCTCGGCGAAAATGGCATGGCCGCCGATCCAGCTAGTTGGGTCAGCTCCGTATGCCATCCGATGGCAATACACAATGCTACTGAAGCGAGCAGAATTCTCGTCATGCAAAAGAGGCGATACGAGCTGTATTTTCGCTATGAAACCTGGGTGAATTTTGTATCGAGGAAACTCCCTGCCCGAGTGGATCTGAAACCGTTTACAGATCAGCTCAAGGCGAAAGACGGCAAAGGTGCAGGTTGGAGATTCAACGGTGTCGACGCAATAATCAGCCGGCTCTACATGACGGGCAACGAAAGTCGTTTTTCACCTAACCAGTTCCAGGCGATGATTCGTGAGGCGTTGTCCGCGACTCCTGTCGCCTGACGTGGAGCACTCAATAAATCACGGAAGCCTTTTTCATACGGTGATGTCGCTTCGATAACATCCATGGACTGCGAGCCTGGCGCCAGGCTGCCGGTACTCAGAGACCCGGCTGGTCGCCTCTACCTAGTGATTGCGAGTCTATCGGCAGTCTCAGAGGGAAGAACGGTTCATTAATTCTATTGTCAAACATTGAAGAAAAAGCGAATATCCGGCACCATTTCTCATGGACAGCCTTCAGACCGCGTAAAGTTCTTGCGCGCTCAAGTTTACTCGAGGAATATGTGATGACAGCCGAAGTTCAAGTCGATCGCCTGAGCGAATACATACAAATGACCAGAGCTGAGTACGAGTCCAAGCTCAAAGAGATGGTAGATATTCCAGGGGTGAGCATGGATCCGGCTCACAAACCCGATATCGTGAAAACGGCACAGATGGCGTCTGATCTGCTCAAATCAATGGGAGCCAGCTCCAAGATTATCGAAACGAAGGGCTATCCGGTGGTGATTGGAGAATTTCATTCTTCGCCGGAACATCCCACCGTACTCGTCTACAATCACCTCGATGTTCAGCCGGCCGACGCCAGTGAATGGAAAAACCTCCCTTTCGAAATGAAAATCGAAGGAGACAAATATCTTGGTCGTGGCACCACTGACGACAAAGGACCCGCTCTAGCAGTCCTCTACGCTGCAAAATACGCCTTCGACAACAAGTTTCCCATCAACATCAAATTCGTCTGGGAACTGGAAGAGGAGATAGGCAGCCCATCGTTCCACGATTTTCTTGACAAACACAAGGACGTGCTCAAAGCTGATTCGATCGTAATCTCGGACACAGTATGGATATCCAAGGACCTGCCTGGTGTTCCGTATGGATTGAGAGGATTGCAAAGTTTCCTGGTCAAATTAAAAACCGGAGAGAAGGATGTTCACTCCGGTGAGGTAGGCGGACTGGCACGCAATCCGATTTCTGAGCTCTGCAAGCTCATCTCCGAGTGTTTTGATGCCACCACCGGTCAGGTCAGAATTCCAGGATTCTATGACGATGTCCGTGATGAGACCGACGAAGAGCTGCAAGAACTGGTAGGTGCAGGCTTCACACTCGAGCACTTCAAAGAGGCGCACGAGCTGCATTCGCTTCGTTGTGATGATGTAGCCGAAGGAGCTGCCCGAATCTGGACAAGACCGACGTTCGAAGTTCACGGTATTACGGGTGGTTATAGTGGTCCTGGCGTGAAGACCATCGTCCCCTACCGAGCCGAAGCAAAAATCAGCATGAGACTGGTGCCGGACCAGGACCCGCAAAAGATCATCACTTCGTTCACCAAGTTCGTCAAAGAAAAGTGTCCAGATGCTCAAGTCGAGCCGATTGGCACACTAAAGCCGTACCTGGGCGATCGCAAAGGGCCGTTCAGTGATGCAGCGAAGAGAGCCTATGAGCTGGCGTTCGATAAAGAACCGAAGTTCATTCGCGAAGGCGGCAGCATCGGTGCAGTCGTGAGCATGAAAGAACTGGTCGGGATACCGATAGTCTTTCTCGGTCTTTCGTTGCCTGAGCATGGATACCATGCCATCAACGAAAACTTTGATTGGGGTCAGGCATCATGCGGCATGAAGCTTTTCGTGCACTACTTCAAGATCCTTTCGACCATGAAGAGCTAAGCACGGCATTGGGCTCGTTCGTTCTGTAATTCATCTATAAAGATGACTTACGAACGAACAGCTGAAAGATCATTGCTGCACATGTATGCAAGTTTCTGTGCAGATCTTGAGCGATGCATGGCATCGTCCTTGCCGTTGGGTAGATTCACTGTGAGCAACGCTGAAACCCAAAGAGCCTGTAGATGAGTGGATTCTACGTTCGGGAACCCGGACGTGAAACAGGTGCATTTCTGCTTGTGCTCGGTTCGCTCGGGCGACGCAGGAAGTCTCTGAAGTGACCTTGCAGTTGACTGGCCGTGAAGAAACCGTTCAGACGTGCGCGTTCATCGACCATCTGAGCGTTCGGCTCCAGTATAGAGATCGTGGGGTAGGCAGTCAGTCCCAGCCTCTGCGCTAACGCTGCGGCCGCTGGATCTCTGGACGGACGGACATACGCAAAAACAGCATCGCCTGAGAATTGCGAAAGAGAAGGGTCTCTCAGCTCTCGCTCGAGGTCATTGCAATGAGTGCACCAGTCTTCGCCAATTACCAGTACAAGTGGTCTATTGGTTTGGATTGCATAGCCGTACGCACCAGTGGCATTATCTCTAAATCGGTTCCAGTCAATTCGTGCAGTGCTGTCATTGATGGTGGTGGCATCTCGCACTCTGCTGACTGAATCAACTGAATTAACTGAATCCACTACCGTCAAAGTCGTTTCAGGCATAGTGGAGAGGCCGGCAGGCACATCCACTTGATCGTTGTTCATGCTCAGTGAGTTGAACGATCTGAGGTCGTTTTCTAAACCGTTGTAGAGTGAGTTGTCGTTATCACTTGAAGTCGAAGTATCGGTTGCATAGTCTGAATCAATCCGCGCAAGGGTATTTGAAAGGCTCATGCCTTTTCCTCCTGTTGTGGGTGCCTAGTCGAGGTCGTTTGGAGACAAACCAAAGCCAATCTGTCGGGATCAGGCCAATACTAATCCCGCGTCTCGTATGGAGTGTCTATTCGCTACCGAGCTCTTTTGGACAAAACTAGCAAAATATTCTTGGCTCCAATTATTTTTTCGACTCCGGTGGAGGCATCGGAGGTAGAACAGAATCAGGCGTTTTCTGCCATCTGGTGCCGTTCAATGCCCTTTCAAGATCACCGAAATTTCGCCGAAACTCGTTGCCCGATCCTTCAACTGACATTGTATATTGATATCTATAGTTGTCCGACGGAATGATCACCATGGCGCCACGCCAGTTTGGATCAGATGCGCCTTGCTTGACCAGCGCTTTGTCGTCATGGCCTTGATGCTCTACTACGAGCACTCTTCGTCCATTAAGTGTTGCAGTTCTCAGTTGAGGCGTCTCAGCCATCGCGCCTCCATAATTGAAAACTCCGGCAGGCATAATCGCCGCTAAATCATCAATCATCGCTTGATCGGTTATTGGACCGTCCTTGCGATCGGCAAGCACTCTTCTGAAGTTCGCTGAGCTGTTGTCGGACAGCGCGTGGGTGTCCCACGTCTGGAATGTCAGCCGCATGCTGTCTTGCTTCGGATTATTGAACTCAATGCGTATAGGACCACCATCGGGTGCTTCTCTCTTTGACTCTCTAAAACCATCGGGCAGTCGCAAAGCAGCGATCGGTCCAACATTGGCAATCTCAGCCGGTTTCGGTTGTTCACCGCCGCCGCCACCAGCTCGCTCTTTTCGTTCTTCCTTCCGTTCTTCTTTGGCTTTTTCCCGTTCCTGCCTTCGTTCTCTCCGGTCGCCTCCACGATCAAGGACGCCGGTAAGTAGGTCTGCTGCCATACCACGCAATCCTCCCGGTCTGTCGTCGGGCGACTCGTCCGTGCAGGTGGACTCGTCCGCGCTTATCTCAAGCGCAGGGACGGGCGGAATTTGATCTGAGTTCATCTTGCTCTCCTCGCAGCCACCATTTGAAATTCACGAACAAAGTCAAGGATGCCGAATGTGAATAATCAATACTCAATGTTCCCATCTTGGAGACCAATTCCTTCTGGCGGCGATCATTTACTCCCTGCTAGAGTTTGGGGGTTAAAGGCCTCCAATCAAACATCAGATGTCAGGCTGGCAATATTTTCTTTTCGGAGGAATACACATGGATTTGGGAATTTCTGGCAAAAAAGCACTCGTATGTGGTGCATCAAAGGGAATCGGTCGAGCCATAGCCAAGCAGCTCCTGTCAGAAGGCGTTGAGGTTTTGCTGACAGCAAGAAACGCTTCTTCGCTCGACGAAACGTTAGCTCAGTTCAATGCTGACGGGCATATGCGAGCGGTGTCGTTTGCCTGCGATCTCTCGAATTCAGCGGACCGGCAGCGATTAATCGAGTACGTGCATCAAAACTTTGGCGAGATCGACATCCTGATCCATAACACTGGCGGTCCGTCACCGACCTCGGTGGAAGAGACGACTGCAGACGCCTGGCAAAAAGGTTTCGATCAACTGTTTCAGATGGTAGCCGAACTCAACAACGCATTCTTGCCAGGCATGAAACAGCGACAGTGGGGAAGAATCCTGGCGGTCACGTCATCGAGCGTTCTGGAGCCGATTCCCAATCTGGCAGTCTCCAACTCCATTCGCGCCGCAGTTACTTCAATGCTGAAAACGCTGGCGGATGAGGTAGCCAAGTTCAACGTCACCATAAATTGTGTGGCACCAGGGGCAATTCAAACCGATCGATTGGAAGATCTGATGGAAGCACGCGTGTCGCGTTCCGGACAATCGAAAGACGATTACATGAACGACTACCTCAGGGCTATCCCCGCAGGCAGATTGGGCAAACCTTCGGAATTCGCCGCAGTTGCTGCTTTTCTTTGTTCTGAGCAAGCCGCGTACATCACCGGTTCAACGATCTCGATTGATGGTGGCAAACGCCGATCGGTACACTAATCGACTCCATACCAAGTACTATTCGAACAACAATTGTCTTGCAAATCACGGAGCCTAATTTATCTCCATAGTGATATTAGAGAATTGCAAGTCAGTGACAATTCATTTAATCGAAAAGGTGACGCACTCATCTCAATCAGGGTATACGAAATTAGGCAGCACGATGAGGGAATTCCTTAGTGAAATTTCTAGTACTGGGAGCGGGACGTTTAGGTTATGCGGTTACCTATGACCTGATCAGAAGTCCGAAAGTCGAGAAGGTCATACTGGCAGATAAAGACGTAAAGAAAGTCGAGTTTGTAGAACGCACGCTGTCCAACTCGAAAATCGTCCCGATTGAGCTTGATGTGGCAGATCTCGAATACGTAAGCGATTTGATGAAGTCATCGGATGTGACGGTGAGCTGCATACCATCAGAGCTTAACTACGAGCTCGCCAAAACGGCCTTGCACTCCAAGTCGCATTTCTGCGACATGGGGGACATTCCGCAGGTTGCAAAGAAAGAGTTTATGCTCGACGAAGTGGCGAAGGAGCAGGGCGTCACCATCATCCCGGAACTGGGAATAGCACCGGGACTGGTATCGATACTGGCGAACGCGGCATCAGCCACTCTCGATGAGCTGTACGAAATCAGAATCCGAGTCGGCTCCCTCCCTGTCGAACAAGGCGAAACTTTGCTCAACTGCGGACAGGTCAACTGCATCGATGGACTGCTTCGCTCTTACTCCGGCGACTGTTCCATAATCCGCAATGGAGAATATGTCAAAGTACCGCCGCTGAGCGATCTGGAAGAGATAGAGTTTCCAAAACCGATCGGACGGCTCGAGGCGTTTAGCACCTCAGGCGGTATCACAACCCTGTCGAAGACAATGTTCGGAAAAGTCGAGCACCTCGATTTCAAGACGATACAGTACCCCGGACATTGCGATCAGATTCGACTGATCAAGGAGCTTGGCCTCCTGGATTCGGAGAAGCTTACTCTCCCCTCAGGAGTCGAAGTAGCACCACAGACAGTGCTGATGACTCAACTGTCCAAGAAATTGACAGGGGAATGCGGAGATGTCGTGCTCCTGAGAATCACCGTTACCGGTGTCAAAGATCGAAAGCCAATTCAATGTGTGTGGAACCTGGTGGATTATGGCGACGAAGCAGGCAAGCTTACTGCGATCTCAAAGTTAGCCGGGTACTGCGCCTCGATAATCGCGCAAATGGTGGCGCGCGAAGATATCACCAATCGTGGAGTTCTGTTTCAGCAGGAGTGTGTCCCAGCTAAATTGCTCCTGGCGGAACTGGCAGGTCGCGGGATTTCCCTCACGATGACCGAGCGCGCGCCGATCCACAACAGCTAGCAAATCTCGCGGCTGCAGCATCGAAGTATAGACTTTCACATGTCATGGGGTTCATACTTTGGGATCCCATAACTGTCTGAGAGGATTGCCTGATGAGCACGGCGACTACCCTGAGCTCGCGCATAGAGCCAGCTACGAGAAAATTTCTTGACGGAGCCAACGCGAACAAAGGACCACAAATTTATGAACTCTCGCCGAAAGAGGCCCGATCAGTCTTACTCAAAGCACAAGAAGTAGATGTAATAAAACAACCTGTGGACATTGAGACGAGACAAGTTCTAGTCGGTCCCTCAGGCGAAGTTTCGATTCGAATACTGCGTCCCAAAGGTGAAAAAGGCATTCTTCCAGCCGTGATGTACTTTCATGGTGCCGGTTGGGTCATGGGCGATTTCGAAACTCATGAGCGCCTCGTCAGAGAGCTCTGCTGTGGTGCTAACTGCGCTCTAGTGTTCGTCGAGTATAGTCGGTCGCCGGAAGCGAGATATCCGATTGCGATAGAAGAAGCGTATGCAGCCACGGACTATGTGCAAAAGAACGCCGGCGAACTTAATCTCGACGTTTCACGTCTGGTAGTCGCAGGCGACAGCGTCGGTGGAAACATGGCTATTGCTGTCACCTTGCTGGCCAAGGAACGCAAAGGTCCTGCAATCAGCCACCAGATTCTCTTCTATCCTGTCACCGATGCAAGCATGTCGACGCAATCGTACAAAGATTTTGCCACGCACCATTTCCTCACTGCCGAAGCAATGGAGTGGTTTTGGGGTCAGTACCAACCCGATGAAGAGAAACGAAAAGAGATTACGGCGAGTCCGATCAATGCCTCGAAAGAACAACTGGCAGGGTTGCCGCCGGCATTAATCATGACTGCGGAGTTCGACGTTCTTCGGGACGAAGGTGAAGCCTACGGCGGCAAACTTTCCGACGCAGGTGTAGAAGTTACTGCTGTTCGATGCCTTGGCACCATCCATGATTTCGTTCTTCTCAACGCAATCACTCATACACCGGCTCCCCGTGCGGCAATCGCTCTTGCTATCGATACACTGAAGAAG
>CAYTDR010000013.1:8940-21664 GCA_964436185.1 uncultured Candidatus Obscuribacterales bacterium
GTGCTCTGTGGCGCTCCATCTGAGTTCGCGTCGTTCGAAATTGAGGCACAATGATGGCAGCTCGACCACTTCCAGGGCAATCGCAGAGCCGGATGTCATCATGTTGCCAGCCAACAACCTGACAATTAGCTCAAGACCAAGTAAATCAACTTCGCTCCGCTCAGGCAGCCAATTGCGGACCGAAGCGGCTCGCCCATTGAAATATCGTAGAGATTAATTCCTACAGGAACTGGTGGGATGAAGATCTAGCCTGGGAATAACGTGTGGGGCAGAACTCTCGGGTGTCACGGCATGGTCGGTCAGGAAACGCGTCAGACTTCGACGAAACTTCCCGTGTACCTCGCCTATATTTTGTGCGCCTTCATCTGGGGTACGGGCTGGTTCGCTATCAGGATTTGCATCGGAGACGGCGGATACCCAATCCTTGGCGGCGCCGCACTCAGATACACTTTGGCGTCGCTGGCCATTCTTTCACTCGCGCCGTTCTTTCCAAAAGCTTTCGGGCGATTGAACAGATTCCAGACCGCCTGGCTGCTGTTAGCAGGCTTGTGCAATGGAACAGGAATCGCCCTCCTCTACTGGGGCGAAAAGCATGTGTCGGGTGGACTGGCAGCAGTTCTCGTCGCCACCTCTCCAATCATTGTGGCGGTGCTGGCGACGATGACGAAGTCAGAGCGCATCACCCGCGGTGCTATTGCCGGCGCACTGCTTGCGCTCGCCGGAATTGGTATCATATTCAGTGAACGCTTGAGCGTTTCTCCCTCGCATATCCCCTCGATGCTGTCAGTCTTGGGAGCCTCCCTGGGGTTTGCCCTGTCCAATTTCATCATGAAGACAAAAACGGGCGACGTGAAACCGCTGCAGAGTTCGGCACTTTTCTTCATCACAATGAGCATCATGTTCTGGCTTGCATCTCCCTACGAGGCGCCTGCTATAGTATGGCCACCACCGGCGATGCCGACTTGCGCCCTTATCTATCTGGCATTGGGTTGCTCCGCATTCACGCTCCCGGTGTTCTTCTATCTCCTCAAAAACTCATCGCTGATGTTCGCTTCCTCTTTGGCGTTCATTCATCCAATCATTGCCCTGATTACCGACAGCCTCTTCGAACATCATTTCTTCTTGACGCTGAGCGCCTATACTGGTGTCACTATCGTGATGTTCGGCGTTGTCCTGACTGCTATGTCGAACGAAAAAATCCGCGCGCAAAAACAAGGACCATGGACGATTCCACGGTCCGAGGTGGTGAAGGTGTCATTGCAGGAATAACACTTTCTGCGGCCGATTCAATAGCCAATCCAGGCCAACGCTGAAACTGCGAAGCGACGATCAGGCCACCTGAGTCCTATCAACACCGACCTCGCTTTTGAGCTGGCATGAAAGGCGACAGGAACCAAGCCACGATTAGCCGGCAAAGAGAACTGCTCTCACTGGTGAGGCTTCCAACTCGGTAAACTTGAGCGGCAGCGCGACCAGGAAATATTGACCTGGCTCAGCGCGAGTCAGATCCAGGTTCTCCAGCCACACCATTTCTCGCTTCACTAGCTCGTGGTGAGCATCCAACGTTTTCGAGTTTATGTGATCGACCGATGGAGTATCCAAGCCAATCAGCCTCACGCCACGATCATGCATGTAGGCGATCACTTCGGCGCTGAAATAAGAATAATCATCCTCGAAAACGTGGTATCGAATATGCTGGCAAGTCTTGAAAAGTATTCGCTCCGGCAAAGTGGTGGCATCGTCGGGCCAGCGTTTCTGAATGCAATCGACCGTTACAGGCTCTGTTCGCGGGGACAGGTCGACAACCTCGACAGCTCCAACAAATCGATCGAGTGGAAGATCCCCTACCATACCTTCGCCGGAGTCAAGATCGCCCTGAACGTGAGCATAAGCATCGATATGCGTACCCACATGAGGGCTCATGGTCAGAGAGGTCAAATTGACCACTCCGCTGTCCTTATACGTGAGAGTCACGTCTCGCCGAAAAGGTGTGTCTCCTGGAAAACAAGCACTCTCAGATGAGACGGGCTGGGAGATATCGATAATTCTTGCTGGTTGAGTCCACATCAAAATTAGTCCGAATGAAGTCAAAACGCCTTATCTTAAAGGTCGTTTTAGGTTACACTGGCTGCCATCAAAGGCTCGCTTATAGAACAATTTCATAATAAACTTGAAGTCGTTGCTAAAGAGCCATCTAATGTAGAGGTCAACCACCTCTACAGCGGCGCAGGAAAACTCGCGTCGTCCGCACGAATGAATTCGTTCAAAACCAAGAAGGACATGTTGTGGCTGAAAACTTAACCTCCAATAAAGAAGCGAGAATCGCATACAACATCACAGGCAAGGCACCACGACCGCTGGGCGCTTACTCACACGCCGTCAAAACCCATGGCTTGCTGTTTGTTGCCGGACAGGGTGCCAGACATCCTGACTCTGGCGAGGAAGAAGGTGTGGTTCTGGATGAATCCGGCAACGTGGTTTCGTATGATATTGAGAAACAGACCGATGCTGTGATTCGCAACTTGAAGGTGGTTCTGACCGAGGCCGGTTTAAGGCTCGAAGACGTCGTCGACGTCACCGTCTTCCTCAAGGATATGAAAGACTTTCCAAAGTACAACAAGGTATACGATTCTCACTTCTGTTTCGAGAATCCACCGGCAAGAACTACGGTGGCAGTCGCCAACTTGCCCGGCAAGAACTTTATCGAGATCAAGGCTACAGCCGCGTTTCCCGAGTAATAAGAAACGGTAGGCGCGGAGAGCAACAATATAAAGGTTCCAGATACGAAGAACATCCGAGGAGCAAATCATCCATGACGGCGAGCACCACATCGAAAGCAGTTCGAATCGAAAACTTCATAGGCGGTGAATACGAGCATGATTCGAATGGCGAAACGTTCGAAACTATCAATCCGGCCACTGGGACGGTGTTGGGGACGGTTTCGCTTGGTGGCGCCCGTGATATCGAAAGAGCCGTCAAAGTAGCCAAAGATGTCTTTCTTCAAGGGACATGGAGCAAGAAGCCGCTTGCAGAGCGTGCCCAGATAGTGAAACGCATCGGCGACTTGATTCTGGAGCGCAAAGATGAGCTCGCCAGAGCAGAGACGCTCGACACAGGCAAGCCAATTTCCGAGACAATGAACGGAGACATTCCTCGCGCCGCCAGCAATTTTCACTTCTTCGCCGACTACGCGCCGGCTCAGGGAGAAGAGTGCTACACACCATCCGCTCTGGAACGCCATATAACAGTGCGAGAACCGCTCGGCGTGTGTGGTCTGATCACTCCCTGGAATCTGCCTCTCTATCTGGCAACCTGGAAAATTGCTCCCTGCCTGACAATGGGCAACTCTTGCGTACTCAAGCCTGCCGAGTGGACTCCATACACTGCATACTTGTTGGGCGAAATTTGCAATCAAGCAGGGCTTCCCAAGGGCGTCCTCAACATTGTCAACGGTTTCGGACCAGGAAGCGCCGGCGAGGCGTTGACCGGACATCCCGATGTTCGAGCCATCTCGTTTACCGGAGAGACCGGGACGGGCAAGGCAATCATGAGCAATGCAGCAAGCACTCTCAAAAAGCTATCGTTTGAACTTGGTGGCAAGGCTGCCAACATCATCTTCGCCGACGCCAACCTCGAAGAAGCGATCCCCACGTCAGTTCGCGCCGCGTATCGCAATCAGGGACAGGTCTGTCTTGCTGGGTCGCGCTTATTCGTCGAAGAGTCGATCGCCCAAAAAGTGACCGAAGAGATCGTTGAGCGAGTGAAGAAAATCAGGGTAGGAGATCCTCTCTCGCCGGACACAGAAATGGGAGCTCTGATTAGCAAAGAGCACATGGAAAAAGTACAAAGCTATATTGAGCTCGGAAAGAAAGAGGGCAGACTACTGACCGGAGGAGAACGCCGGCAGGACCTGGGCGACGGCTACTTCCTCTCACCGGCCGTATTCGACGGACTGGAGTTCGACTCTCGCATGTGCCAAGAAGAGATATTCGGTCCGGTACTGGTGATAATACCGTTCAAAACTGAAGAGCAAGTGATTCAGATGGCGAACAGCACGCCTTATGGGTTGTCCTCTTCCCTGTGGAGCGAAAACGGCAACCGCTGCCATCGCGTTTCGCAGGGTCTGCAAGCCGGTATGGTATGGGTCAATTCCTGGTTTATCCGCGACCTGCGAGTGCCGTTTGGCGGGCAGAAATCCTCCGGTCTTGGCAGGGAAGGCGGCAGACACAGCCTGGACTTCTTTTCTGAAACAAAGACGATCACATACAAATACAGCTAGTCCGTATAATAAGGGAGAAGTCGGCTGACTCAGGTGTTCGTACCATCGATCGAATCCTGGACGACCAGATGGCGAGGTTTTGACGGAAAGAGGATATATATGTTCGGAAGGAACTGTTCGCTGATTGGAGCTGTTCATCTGGCTGCCCTGCCGGGAGCCGCCGGATTCAACGGATCGGTAATCAAGATCCTTGACGAGGCAATCATCGAGTCCCGAAAATATATCGACTGCGGTTTCGACGCTTTAATCATCGAAAATACTCATGATGCGCCATATCTGAAAGGTCACGTACGTCCAGAGACTACAGCGGCAATGAGCATAATTGCCAATGTAATCAAGGAAGTATGCCGAGTTCCAGTGGGTGTGCAACTGTTAGCCGGGGCGAATATGGAAGCACTGGCAGTGGCGCTGGCAGCGGGGCTAGACTTTATCAGAGTGGAAGGGTTCGTTTACGCTCATATTGGCGATGAAGGAATACATGAGTCATGCGCTGGAGAGCTGATTCGCAAACGTTTTGAGCTACAAGCAGAGCACATAAAAGTCTTTGCCGACTGCAAAAAGAAACACTCCTCGCATGCCATTACGAGCGATATCAGCCTGGAAGAGACAGTGAAAGATGCCGAATATTTCCGTGCCGATGGCGTGGTTGTCACCGGTATCAGGACCGGTGCGCCGCCCGACGTCGCTGACGTCCAGGTAGCCAAACAAGCCGTCCATATTCCCGTGCTTGTCGGTTCCGGAGTGACCGGCGAAAACATTCGAGAGTTCCTCGATCACGCCGATGCGTTGATCATCGGCTCGTCCGTCAAGATCGACGGACTCTGGCAGAATCCGGTGGATCCGGAACGTTGCAAGAGGCTTGTCGACTCTGCCCAGCAGTCTCGGCGGTTGAGTTAACACGCGCTTCAATTTTTATCGACTCGCCTGACCAGTTCGGACTCTGGCAGCATCCGGTGGGTCCGGACATCTAGCAAGAAGCTCGAAGACTCGGCAATCTCAAGGATTGAGCTTGCAAGCTTCAGTTTTTGTACGATTTTGAGCGTTCCAGATCGGCCCATACATCTCGTTTCGGACCAGTTGTCGCAGGTTTGCCCCTTCTTGAGCGTTCCAGATCAGCCCAGACATCTCGTTTCGGACCACCCGCGGGAAGTTTGCTCTTAGCAGTTTTGACTGTAGGTTGCGCCTTCTTCACTGCCGGTTTCGTTCTGGGAGATGTCTTGATCGGCGTCGGCGACGGTAGCATTGTACTGGCGGTGCTCGATACCGCCGGCGGTTGTGGTCTGGTCTCTCCGGCAGCCGGTACCGTGCTTCCGGTGCCAGCCTTTTCAGTTGTCTGGGCTGTCGAAGGATCTGCCGACTTCTCTTTGCTCACTGGTGGAGTCGGTAGGCTCTTGGTATTATTCGCGGTATCACTCGCGGGTGGCTTGGCTTGGTTACTCGCCTCAACCTGGCTGCCATTTTTCTGAGTCAGCATAAAGACCACGCCGACAGTAGAAACCATTAAGACGACTAACACAACTACGACTGCTGCCCAGTGACCCATAGTCATGTTCATGAACAGCTTGGAGATATCGACCGATTCCTTCTGGACCTCGGCCTCCAGCGGTGCCGTTCGCAGCACCTGACTCCTACCGGGTCTCGGTATGGCAAGCTCTAGTTCTTGAGCTAGCTGTTCCATGGTGGCAAAACGCGCGTCCGGCTTCTTCTCGAGAGCCTTCATAATCACACGTTCCACTCGCTCCGGAATGTAGAGATCGGGTCGTGCCTTTGACAGAGGCGCGGGGCGATCCTCCATGTGCTTGCGCATCGTCTCGACCATGGTCTTGCCTAGCAAAGGAAGTCTGTTGGTGAGAGTTTCATACATGACCACGCCCATCGAATAGATGTCTGATCTGTGATCGAGCTGGTGTCCCTGACACTGCTCAGGAGACATATAGACAGGGCTGCCGCAGACCTCGCCCATTTGTGTCAGCCGCTGTCCTTCCGTACCGCGTTCCTCGATGATTTGCGCAACGCCAAAGTCTACAACTTTGACGAAATCCTTATCGCCGTCGTAGTCAACCAAAACAATATTGGATGGCTTCAGATCCCTGTGCACTACACCTTGTTTGTGCGCGTGTCCCAATGCCTCAGCGGCTTGAATAAATATCTTCACTGCCCGATCGACACTTACCTGACCCTCTTGTTTGATCACATCGGAGAGCGAAACGCCCTGCAGATAATCCATGACGATGAACGGTTGTCCACCATGCTGCGACAGACCAAAATCGTAGACAGTGATGATGTGCGGATGGTTGAGTTTGCAGGTGGCTTTGCCCTCCTGCTGGAAGCGCTTGACGCTGTGAGAATCGCTTACAAAATGCGCCTGCAACATCTTGATTGCGACAATGCGATCCATTACATCCTGGCGCCCTTTGTAGACTACGCCCATACCGCCCATGCCGAGCACGGATAGAATCTCATACTTGCCTGAAAGTTTAGTCCCTATCAGCGGGTCCTGGACCACCGGCACGAGCATACTATTGTCGTGCGGGCAGGCCACGATAATCCCAGTGTATTGCCGGTCGCACTCGAGGCATCGTTTTTTGGCAACGTCTTCGAATATGTGTTCTGGAGAATGGACCATGTAGAGCCGTTTTACTGCCTGCTACTGGTTTGCCAGCATCGATGGGCGAGGGGTGGGGTTAAAACCGATCTGGAAGCCGGTTCGCCGGCGCCTTATGATCGTTTCTGTCTCGGTCGAGACCGAGCTTTAAACATTATTAATGTACCAGACCGTCATCCTGAATAATCAGCACGTCAACGAAACCTGACAGGAAGTTTTGGCTAACAAGACCGCAGCGGTGGGCTGGTGCGTGTTCGCGAGCAGATCCGCTTACAATCCACCTCGACATAGAGCCCCTTCTTTCACCACCCCATCGGCTACAGCGATGAAGGAAGCACCAGCAAGCCACTCGTCCTTGAAACCATCAACATGCGTTGTGGTGATGATCGTCTGCATATCCTGATCGACGGAGGCCATGAGAAACCCCTGCCTGGTCAAATCCAGTTCTGCCATGACATCATCAAGCAAGAGCACCGGTGGTTCGTCCAGATGATCTTTGACCAGTGCCAACTCAGCCAGTTTGAGCGACAAAACTAAAGTTCTTTGCTGACCCTGGCTAGCATATGTGGTGGCATCGAGCTCATTGATAGAAAGCCGCAGATCGTCCCGGTGAGGACCGGATAGAGTTTGCTTGCGAGCTATCTCCTCCCATCGAGATTTCTTGAAGGTAGCGATCATCCGCTCCTGCAGCTCCGCTTCCCCGATGCGAAGAAGATCATCGCTGGTCAAAATGCCACCAGGCGCAGTGGGTTCTGCTTCGGAGGAGTCGGAGTCGTCATCCTCCGTCTGGCGCGCACTGATCCTCATGTCATAGCTCAGAGAAAGCTTCTCGGAACTGCCGGACATTAGGGACTGATACCGTTCTGCGATGGGCAGCACCTGATGCAGATAAGCCACTCGCTGCTTGATAATCTGAGCTCCATAGAGAGCGACCTGTTGGTCCCAAACTTTCAGTTGCGACTGATCCTCTACAGTCATTCGCCTTCCCTTCTCGAAAAGCGTCTTGAGCAGTCGATTCTTCTGGGTGACAGACTTCTGGAAACGCGACAAATTGGTACTGTACGATCGATTCAAAATCGAGATCAAATCATCGATCCAGTCACGCCGGAACTTCGGCCCGCCCCTGAGAAGATTGAGGTCCTGACTGTTAAAGCTCACTGCCACCAGGTGACCAAGGAGGTCACGGCTGCTGGACTTCTTCACCCCATTGATATGAATCAAACGCTCAGTTGCCGAACGCCCATCCGACAGCCGATCGCCTTTGGCTTTCCAGCCAACGGAGATGGTTTCATCATAGTTGCCGGTCACTACATCCAATGCCAAACTTGCCGAGCTAGAGGTACGCTTAATCAGCTCCCAATCCGAGGAAGCTCTGTGTGACTTACCGCGCGCGGCGTATTCGATCGCCTCTAGCAGGTTAGTCTTACCCTGGGCATTCTCGCCGGTAATGATGTTTCTGCCCGGCGTAAAGTTCACCACTGCTTCTGGATAATTTCGGTAATTGGCTAGTTGCAGTCTTTTTACCAGCATAATTTCAGGCGAACAGCTTCTCATGCGGGCCGTTGCGAATCTCTTTAGAGTCGCCCTGTTCGCCTGCACTGAGCCATAAACTCCTGGAAGTTTCAATGTCTGCCGCAATCTGCGCCTTGAGCGACTCCGGTCCATCGAATCGTTTCTCGCCGCGCAAATACTTATGAAACTTGATCTCTATCACCTGACCATAAAGATCGCCCGTGAAGTCGAGCAGATGTGCTTCGACTCGAAGGTCCTTCGTCTCCGGCTCTTCGCCTTCTGCACGATCTCGATTGAACGTCGGCTGCAGGCCGATGTTGATCACCGAAGGAATAGAACGTCCGTCGGAAAGAGAAGTCATTCCAGCATAAACACCACGGCGTGGAACCACCTGAAACTCGTAGAGTTCCAGGTTGCATGTCGGGAAACCGAGCGTTCTGCCCCGCTTATCGCCTTCAACGACCTTGCCCATGAGCCCGAACGGCCGCGACAAAAGCCTGGTGGCACTATCCATTTCGCCGGCTTGAATGAGCTCGCGAATCTTCGAACTGGATACCTCAATGCCGCCCACAGTCACCATCTCTGCTACATGGACGACGAATTGCAAATCTGTTCCCATCTTCGTCAAAAGCTGGGCATCGCCTTCTCGATCCCGGCCGAAGTGGTGGTTCGGGCCTACGGAGATCGAACGCGCTCCCAGCGATCCGACCAAAATCGATTCGACGTATTCGAACGGACTCAGCTTGCATAGCTCTTCCGTGAAGTTGAGCGCCAGTGCGAAGTCGACTCCCATGCCGGCGAAGAGATTGAGCCGCTGCTCGATAACAGTGAGCAGGAGCGGCGACTTTCCTCTCGTAAGAGTTCTCGGATGATCCTTGAAAGTGACAACGCCGCAAGGAACGCCGAGCTGGCGCGCTTCTTCCAGCGCCTTGCCAATCACGACCTGATGTCCGGGATGCACTCCATCAAAGAAACCGAGAGCGATTGACGAATCTCGAATAAGTCCCGGTTGTGCTTCAAAGAAGGTTTCCAAGGTATATCCCCGCGATGTCTGCCTACAGTGCTGTTGTCTGTATTTGGGAATCCGATAGGAGCGAAAACAGGAAGCACCGAGAATTGCGAAAGTGGGGCCCGAACATCGGTTTCGCTGTATCTGACCTCAATCTCACTAAAGGCGAACCTCAAAGACCCACGCCTCTGTCCTCAGGTATTGTAAACCAGACCGCCTCTGCATGCCTAAAAGACGTTCATATTTTATTACCTTATAATCGCCATAAATGCAGAAAAGAAGCGGCTTAAGAGCATATTTTGTGTTAAAATACGAGGCTATGGGTGACATGGTGGAATTGGCTTCAGGCAAGTGTTCAAGCCGGTTGTGAAGGTGTCAAAAATGATACCGACAACGCGCAATTCCATCCAAGTCAGCTAATCATTTGCTTGCCCTTGAAATATGAGGAACTATGAGTAACGAAGAAGAAGGTGCAAACGGATCAGACGCCGTGAACCCAGCGCCGGCAGAGTACACAGCCAATACGATCGATGTGTTGGAAGGACTAGAGGCAGTTCGCGTCAGACCAGGCATGTACATTGGCAGCACCGGTCCACGCGGATTGCACCATCTTATCTGGGAAATCGTCGACAATTCAGTGGACGAAGCATTGGCTGGCCATTGCACGGAGATCAACGTCTCATTGAACAACGATGGCTCTGTAACCGTGATAGATAACGGAAGAGGAATTCCCACCGGCATCGTCAAGAAAAGCGGCAAGAGTGGCGTAGAGACTGTTTTCACCATTCTGCACTCCGGCGGCAAATTTGGTGGCGAAGGCGGATACAAAGTATCAGGTGGACTGCACGGAGTGGGAGCGTCCGTTGTTAATGCGCTCTCCGATCACCTGATTGTTGAAGTTTCCCGCGACAATAAAGTATATAAACAAGAATACAGACGAGGCGAGGCTGACGGAGGTCTGGAAGTAATCGGTTCGAGCGAGAAGACCGGCACTAAAGTAATTTTCTTTCCGGATCACTCAATCTTCGGCGATGTCAACGAAGAAGGCGAACGAATCAAAATAGACTTCGATTACGACACAGTCACCACCAGACTGCGCGAAATGGCGTTCCTCAACAAAGGCTTGAAGATCACGGTCCATGACCAAAGAATCTCCGCCGATGACGAACCGAAAAAAGATGAATATCACTACGAAGGCGGCATTGCCAGTTACGTAGAATATCTGAATGACACGAGGACTGCACTATTCCAGACCCCGATTTACTTCGAGAACGAGCGCGACAACGTAGTAGTCGAATGCGCGTTGCAGTGGACAGATATATATCAAGAATCAATCTACTCGTTCGTCAACAATATCAGTACGCCTGATGGCGGGTCACACCTGCAGGGTTTCCGCATGGCGATCACTCGAGTAGTCAATGAATATGCAAGGAAAAACGGACTGATCAAGGACGCCGATCCCAACTTCACTGGTGAAGATGTCCGCGAAGGATTAACTGCCATCATCAGCGTAAAGGTGCCTGATCCTCAGTTTGAGGGTCAGACGAAACAAAAGCTGGGTAACAGAGAAGTCCAGGGAATATGTCAATCCGTCGTAAGCGAACAGCTTGCCGACTGGCTGGAGCTCAACCCCAAGCCGGCTAAAGACACAATCAGCAAGGCTTTGATGGCCCGGCAAGCACGTGAGGCTGCACAAAACGCCAAGAAAGCAGTGCGTAAACATTCAGCGCTCCAAAATTCTTCTCTACCAGGGAAATTGGCAGATTGCTCAGACAGAGATCCGGCAAATTGCGAGATTTACCTTGTCGAAGGTGACTCCGCCGGTGGTAGCGCCAAGCAGGGCCGCAACAGAACCTTCCAGGCAATACTGCCTTTGAGAGGAAAAATTCTCAATGTGGAAAGAGTGCAGCCAAGCCGAATCTACGAGAACGCCGAAGTTCAGGCGATGATTGTAGGCTTAGGACTCTCAGTCAAAGATGAAGATGATGAGAATGGTGGCAAGAGCACCGGTCTTCTCAGACCGAATGCCGAGAACCTCGACCTGAGCCGTTTGCGTTATCACAAAGTAATCATCATGACAGATGCGGACGTTGATGGCAGCCACATCAGAACATTGCTACTCACCTTCTTCTTCCGCTATGCCAGACCTCTGGTAGAAAACGGATATGTCTACATCGCTCAGCCACCACTTTTCAAAGTGGAGAAAGGTAAACGCACTGAGTACTGCTACAACGAGCATAATCTTGAAGCAATACTGGCAGAAATGGGAGAGAAGGCGATCATTCAGCGATTCAAAGGGCTGGGCGAAATGATGCCGGAACAGCTCTGGGATACCACAATGAATCCGGAGACCAGGACTCTAAAACAGGTAACTGTGGACGACGCCTCCGAGGCCGACCATACATTCGATCTGTTGATGGGCGAGGCGGTAGCACCACGACGAGCATTCATCGAGGAGCACGCCAAGTTCGCCAACCTGGACGTGTAGAAACTACTGGAGAACGCCGTTGTGGCTAAGACTACCGTCAACGTAGCCAATGTGATAACGGTGGCACGAGTCTTCCTGGCAATCGGAACGCTACTCATCCTCTGGTTGCCGGGTGACAACCTCAAATGGACAGCCTTTGGTTTGACGATCTTCGTCATCTGGGCAGACGGTTTGGATGGCTACTTCGCGCGCAAGCTGAAGCAGTCGTCTAAGTTTGGTGGAATCCTGGACATTGCCGGCGACCGAGTGGTCGAGATGGCCTATTGGATCGCCTTCTCCGCGCTAGGCTGGGTGCCGGTTTGGGTTCCTCTACTCTTCCTGGTCAGAGGAACCTTCGTTGACGCCTTCAGAGCGCAGGCCAGCGAGGAAGGTTATACCGCCTTCGGCGAGAAGACCATGATGCAAAGTCCGATCGGCAAGTTTCTCGTTGCTTCCAACTTTAGTCGCTTTACTTATGCAGTTGCAAAGGCTGTCGCGTTTTGTCTGGTGATAGCAGCTCAAACGACAATCGGCACACAATATGGATTGGGCCCGATAGCACTATATCTGGTGTACTTCACTTGCATATTTTGTCTCATTCGCGGACTCCCGGTCATCGTAGAATCGAAGACGGTATTCCTGCACGTAACACCCGACAATGCAGAGAACATCACCCCAGCGAAAACGAATCTAACAAGCCCGTGACGCGGGTAGGATTTGGATCCGGGTTCCGACTTCGACAGGGCTAAACCGTTGGCTTGGCGACCAAAAGCAGCAAAAGCTCTTATCGAGACAGAGGCGTTCGGCTGCGAAACTTATACAATAAGACCTGGACTCGAATCCTTCTACGAC
>CAYTDR010000014.1:0-4851 GCA_964436185.1 uncultured Candidatus Obscuribacterales bacterium
GCGGCCTGGCCACGGGCGTTGATATGACTCCTCGCTTTAAGTTCCGCGAAAGGCGTTTGTGTTTTTGAGATCTACGGTCAAAAGCTCGAGGCTTATGAGCTGGACCTTGTGAATGAGGGGGAGAATTACAGTTCCACCATCGACAATTACTCTCGACACCTCACCGCCTGAAATGATCATCGCCTCGTTGCAGCCAACCCGCCTGTACAAGCTCATCAAGACAACAATAGCTGCCATCAACATAATTAAGTGGAATATTCCGACACCCAGCAATATAGGATCCATAAAAACCTCCATGCGAAGGCAGCGAACATCAGCTATCCCAGCGAATTTTTTCGAGGATGGCGATGGTTTAAACTGCTTCAGGTGGAACTAAGTTTGACACCATAATAGGACGTGATCGTTCGCGAGATGCGGATTCAATCAATTTCTTTTAGCATCTCCTTGACATCGCGCCGGAACTGCTGCGATTAGCGGCTGAGCTGCTCTTCCAGAATTATGTCTTCGTATGGCTCGACGAGCACGGTGTGACCTTGTGTCTCGACTATCATTACCTTGGTGCCGCGCTTGATCTCCATTCCGGGCTTCGACGGCTTGGCCGCGGAACAGTGGAGCTTGGACTCGATAATATATGTCACTTCTCCGGGACGGTCGCCGAGCATCGGCGTTTGTACATCTGCGACATGTCCGACCAGGTTTTCAGTTCGAACATGGGAGCTGCTTGTCAGATGTTTAATCATCGCTCTGATGATGGCCTTGAACACATTTACCGTTATCAGTCCGACAGTAATTGCGGGCAACAGAGTAAACAGACCCATCCACGGCATTAGATAGCCAGTCAAATACCCAGCGAAACCAAACCCGAACAGAAACAAGCAGATTGAGATCGGACTGAGCAGGCTAAGAACAAACCTGGCGATTTTGCCGGTCAGGCTCTCTTCCATAGGAAGCACGCCGTATTTGTTTGTATCGTGATGATCGCCGCCATGGTCACCATGATCAGCGCCGTGATCTCCACCATGATCTGAATGAAAGCCATGATCTGAATGAAAGCCGTGGTCACCACCGCCTTCGTGGCCATCCATCTGACCCATCATAACGTTGAAGATCAGAATGCCGCCGCCGCACAACATGCAAAGGAAGTAGCCTTGACTCAGTAAGCCCAGTGGAAACATCTTAATACCTTCCTTTTGCGACCGAGTGGGGCCACCATCGAAACAGAAGAAACCAATCTAACGGGCAATAAATCCATTTATTGATTAGATTACCCATAAAAACCCTGTTGTAAACCCGGAAAAGCCCACCAGTTCCTAAAGAAAACACTAAGGTTGCCTCTGGTCTACCTACCGATCAGCTGGCGATATGAAGTTAACCACGATAGTATTGACTTCGTTGATAGCGGCTCGACTCACCCTTAGGCGCGAATCGAGCCGCTGCCTTTCTTGAAGTCTCTCACTCATAGTCGACGGCGCCGATGGAAATAGTAGTTACACATAACAGTATGGATTTCGACGCACTTGCTGCGCAGTTTGGCATAACGCGTCTATTCCCGGCGGCCAAAATTGTCCTCGGACTGCCGCTCGTCGGCAACGTACGAGAGTTTCTGGCGCTTTATCGGAGTTCGTTGCCTATCGTTCAATCGAAGTACATCGATTTGAACCGAGTTACCCGCATCTTCGTGGTCGATTGTCAGCACATCGAGCGTCTCGACGATACACTGCGAAGGCATCTTTCCTCCACTAAAGAACCTCCCGAGATCGTTCTCATCGACCATCATAAGAAGGACCCCGAGGGACTTTCCAAGATCGCCTCCAGCAGTTCGATGGTGCAGGCAGTAGGTGCAGCCACTACCCTCGTGGTGGACGAGATGCGAAAGCGAAAAATGAAACTTACGCCGTTCGAGGCGACGCTTCTGGCGCTTGGCATATACGAAGATACAGGATGTTTGACTTACGGCGGAACCACCGAGCTTGACGCTAAATGTGTCGCCTATCTGCTCAAGCAAGGCGTCGATCTGGAGCAGGTCAATTCATACATCAGACCTAAACTGTCGGAAGAGCAGGTTCACTTGCTCGAGGAGCTGGTCAAGAACGCCGAAGTCAGCTGGATGGAAGGCGCACAGGTGATCTTGTCGAGCACCAAAACTGATACTTTCATCGAGGGACTGGCAGGACTGACTCGCAAACTTCTCGAGATTATGTCTTGCGATGCCACGTTTTGCGCCGTTCATATGAAAGATCGAATACACCTCGTTGGCAGAAGCGATTCTCATGCCATTGATGTGCGAACGGTCGTCAGAAAGTTCGGCGGTGACGGTCATCCAGGCGCAGGTTCTGCTGTGGTGCGCGGACGCGAATTGAGAAGCGTGCTTTCCGAGGTCAAAAAAATAATCGCTGACCGAGTAAAGCCGGAATCGACAGCACAAGACATTATGACTACACCGGTGCGCACCATTCGCCCGTCCAGCTCGATGGACGAGGCCAGCCGGCTGATGATTCGTTACGCTCAAGATGGATTGGTTGTGGCCGAGGGCGATGAGGTAGTCGGCGTCGTCTCTCGTCGCGATATCGACCAGGCTATTCATCACCGCTTAGGCCATGCGCCGGTGCAGGGCTTCATGAGCCGTCCGGTCATATCGATCGGTGCAAACGCTCGCCTGAGTGAGATACAACATATCATGGTGCGCGAAGACATCGGCAGACTTCCCGTGCTCGACGAGGATACCCACCTAATAGGGCTTGTCTCTCGCAAGAATGTTCTCAAAACTCTGTACGGCGATTCTGCCGGCAGCGAAGAAGGTGCGAACTTTGGAGAATCAGAGGAAACGATAGAACATTTCCTTCCCAAGTCGCGGCCAAAAGCTAAACAGCGAGTGTTCAAAGATCAGATGGAGACACTGTCTCTGTCGACTCAGTGGCTGTGCAAAGAGATAGGAGAGGTGGCCGCTCACAACAGCATGGTGGCATATGCGGTGGGTGGATTCGTGCGCGATCTCTTTCTCCATAGAAATAATTTCGATCTCGATTTTGTCGTCGAAGGTAATGCCATCGATATGGCAGACAAACTGGAGAGTGAGTATCCTTCTCGATTTGAAGTTGTCGCCAGACACGAACGGTTTCAAACTGCCACGTTGAAATTTCGGGCAGAGCGCGATCGCGAGGTAGATCTTTCCACTGCCAGGACGGAGTATTACGAATTTCCGGCCGCACTACCGACGGTGGAACCGTCGATGCTAGAACACGATCTCTCACGTCGCGACTTCACCATCAATTCGCTGGCCATCTGTCTCAATCCAGGCAGATACGGTGAGCTGGTAGATCCGTACGATGGACTTGAAGATCTGAAGCGAAAAACTCTTCGCATTCTTCATCCGTTTAGCTTCATTGAAGATCCTACCCGAATTCTTCGTGCCGCCAAGTTTGGTGCCCGACTGGGATTCGGACTGGAGCCCAAGTCAAAGGAACGAGCACGTCGCGCTATTCTCATGGGAATTTTCGACGACCTCGGTGGTGTGCGAATAAGAGACGAGATTCGTATGATTCTGGAATCCGAGCATCGACTGGTGGCGCTCGATATGCTGGAGGAGCTGGGAGGATGCTTGCGGTTCCTGGATTCTGCGCTGTCATACGGATTGCGGACGAAGACTCTGGTCCGACGCGCAGAACGTCTTCTTGCTCGCTATCCGGTGAATGAGGAATGGATAGTCTATCTAGGACTCTTAGTCGCTGATGTTTCTACGGAGAGAGTGCCTGATCTTCTCGACAGACTGCATCTAGCAAACAACGAGAAGCGAGCCATCTCGAAAGGGCTTTCCCTGGTGATGGAAGAAAACCTGGACCATCCGCATATTCCGCGCAGCGAGGTCTACCACAAACTGCACGGCAAGACAATCGAAACACTCGCCATAGCCGCATGCATCGCTCCACCGATGACAAACATCCGCCGCATGATTAACCTATACCTGAAAGACCTCATGCACATCAAAAACAAACTTACCGGTCACGATCTGGTCTCCATGGGAGTAGCGGAGGGACCGATCATCGGCGAAGTACTGGGCGAGCTCCTGGACCAGCGACTCGATGGCACCATCCATAGTGAAGATGGAGAACGTCAATTCGTACTCGATCGACTCAAGCTGCAACAACCTTCGTAGAGACTTTCCGCTCTCTGCCTCATTACTCACTTTGTGAAAGCTGTTTCTTCTCAACTTTCAAGTCGACGATGATATGTTCGCGCCCGGTCATCTTAGAGAGGTAAGGGTAAAGATGCACACGCAAGCCAGCAGCATAACACCGATCACCAACATCAAAATCCAGTGCCGAACCAGGTGCTCTCTCAATGGTGCTGTTTGAGAAGCGATGTATTTGTTGCTTTGTTGGAGTAGTCCGACAGTTTCGAGCTTGAGCTTCTCCTGCTTGAGCACGACGGTTCCGGCAATAGATTTTCTCTGATCGTCGTCGTCGGCAAAGGGAATTCCGGTCTCCATCGATATCTTCATCATGTCTACGCGCGAGAGAACTCGCGACTTTTCAGTCAACTCTTCAAGCGATCGTTCTGGATTGACCGCACGCCACCATTTACGCAAATCGTCTTTGAACTCTGAGCAGTTCTGATAGCGATCTTTGACATTAGTTTGAAGCGCCTTGAGAATCAATTTCTCCAAGAGCGGCAGCTTAGGCAGAGTAGGATTGTGCTTTGATAAAGGAGTCGGTGTCACACTCGGATCACAGTGCTTGTTCATCAACTTCAAAACTGATGGCGCCTCATATGGTGGTACCCCTGTGACCATCTCATAAGCGATGGCACCAAGCGAATAAACATCCGACGCCGGCGACAACTCCATTCCTTTGC
>CAYTDR010000014.1:4861-21588 GCA_964436185.1 uncultured Candidatus Obscuribacterales bacterium
AGTGCTCGGGACTCATGTACATGGGAGAACCCAACGCTTGCCCCTGTCTCGTTATTCTCTGCAATTCATCCTGGACTTGCACCAAACCAAAATCGACAACTTTCGCTATCAAGTCTCCATCGATCTCTTCGACCATGATGTTTCCGGGCTTCAAGTCTCGATGAATGATCTTGTGCTTGTGTGCGTAGTCCAACGCATCACAGACCTGAGCGATTATCGAAGTGATCTCGCTAGCCATCTCGATTCTTCCGTTGCAGACCAACAGCTCCGCCAAATCAATGCCTTTGATGTACTCCATGATGAAGTACGGCTGTCCATCCTCAGTCAAACGGCAGGCAATGGGTTGGACGATGTTGCGATGAGTCAAACGCATATGATGTTTGACTTCCAGAGCAAAGCGCTTCATCGTTTCTTGGTCGAGGGTCTTCACCGTTTTCATGGCAACAATCTGCTGGAGGCTAGCACTTTTGGCTCGATACACGACAGCCATTTCGCCTTCACCAATCTTGTCGAGTATTTTGTACTCTTCGAAAAGTGTTTTGCCTATCAATGAGTCAGGCGAGTCCAGAAAAGAGACAAGGGCGGTCGACGGATGGGACCACTGCAGATCAGCGCTAACGGCAGAGGCGGATGCTTGAGTGGACCAGGATAAATTAGCAGCCGGTCCAACGGGCGAAGGTTGGTTGGAGAGGGGCACATCTGTCATCGCGTCCACGGGAAAGGTTTGCCTGAATGGCTCGGAGCTTTCACCACCAGCAGGAGCGTTGGAAAGCCCCCCAAAAGACTTGGGTCCGGGCCCGGATGAAAAATCCGCCTTCTCATTCTGGCCATTGGCTCTCGAGTCGAAATTCTCGTCGTCCACAGCTCTTGGTTAACCTGGTTCTCCGCCCTCTTTTTTATTCCCATTTTTCAACGAACCAGGCAGATCCCTCAAAGATGGGGATTTGTCGTGGCACTGGTTGCCGAAGCGAGTAATCTAACCCAAAAACTGACAGGAATTCAAAGAAGTGAGTTATTTATCGGATACCTGTCCAGTCAGTAACGGCGAGCCTAGCTCTTGGCAAGAATCGGCAAAGCCATCGAAAAATCGTGCGGCGCCAGCACTGACACTGCCTGCGGTATCACCTCAATATGCATTGGCGTGTCGCCGCAGGGATCTCCATCGATCATCGCTGCAACCTCACTGTGCATCGCCAGTGGTGTCGGTTCATCAATCCCGAATCGTTTCTTCATGTTTCTCCAGGTTCTCTCCAGCACCGATGATTGATGGCTGATCGGTAAAACCTCGATATCAACCTGACGCACCTGTCTCACGTAGTAGGGCGATGACTGATCGCCTCCGCTGCCACCGGCAAAACGGAATCCCATCTCGAGGTAATCCTGGAATTCACGCGGCGCCAGAATGCATAAATCGAGCAGACCGTCGATCAAGCTCGCCGATTGTGAAAACGATCCTAGCCCCAAATCGGCAATGTTGGAGACAAAGATTCCGGAAGCGCCTATTTGAAATGAATCTCCATCAGCATGCACGTGGAATAAAACGGGCACTTGCGCAATCGTCTGAACCAACGAGCTTGCGTATGCCAGAAGCCGCCAGTTAGCCTTGTCCTTTGGATCAGGAGAAACGATCGCATCGCTCATCGGACCTACTCCCGCGGCGACAGCGAAATAATGTCCGTTCATCACTCCCAGATCGATCCGAACCGGCTGCCCGGTAAGAATGCAGTCGATTGCTCTGTCTACAGGATCAATGAGAAAGTTATCATCGTAGAGAGAGAGATTTCGCGCCAACTGATTTCCAGTGCCGACCGGGACGATGCCGACATCAATGACCCCACCCTTCTCCTCGAATCTGCGCGCCGCCTCCAACGCCAGCCTGACGGTTCCGTCGCCGCCTGCTGCAAGTACCAGATCACATCCGTCTTCGATCAATTCAAGCGCGTCAGAAGACGAGAATGTGGCATTTACGGATACAACTCGAACGCACTGCTGACCGACCGTGGTAAGTTTAAAAATCAATCGCCCTAACCAGTGCTCCGGAGAATATGCACTGCCCGCTGCCTGGTTGTAAAGAATAAGTGTGTTTTTTTGCATTAAGTCGTCATGAGCTTCGGAAGTCCACAGAGGGCCGATATAGAAAGGATATCAAGTAACTTCTTAGAACAATCTATATTGGCACACGAGTCAAGCGCTGTAAAATCTCTATTCCGCTCATGCGCCAAGGTTGTCGAGCGGTAAATTAAACAGTGTAGATAATACATTTCATCAACTTTAGCCGCTCAACCTGTGTTACCTTGTCAATTGGCGCTTGACACGCAGTCATATTTCAGTATTGTATTCGACACCAACTTAGTCTTTTTGGAAGAGTAGGCAGGAGAGAGGTAGGAGTTTGTGATACGAAAAATCAGAGGTCACAAAGTTACATTAGTTGCTTCGGCACTATTGTCTGCATTCACTTTCGCCTTCCCCGGGGCGGCTACAGCCAAACATCATCATCACCATACCGGTTCAGACGCGACAGTTACTGAAGCAGTCATTGACGGTAAGCATTACAGCGTTACCAAGTCGGTAGTCAAGGCACCACCACGCAGTGTCTATCGTATTCTCACAGACTACGACAATGCCCACAGAGTCTTTCCACAAGTGAGAGAATGCAAGGTATTGAAGGATCATGGCTCTCACAAGGTTGTCAAACACACAGTGGCCCCCAGCGGTCCGGTAGGAACTTATACGTATATTCTGGAGCTCAAAGAACATGCTCCCCGATCAATTGAATGGCATCGGATAAGTGGAGCCTTCAAAGACGTTCGCGGATATTACAAACTCGAACCCCTCGACAACGGTCAAACCACATTGGTTACATATGCGAGCCATGTCGATGGTGGTTTGTTCATGCCGCGTCCACTGATCAACCGGCAGTCAAGGATTGATATGCCAGCGGTTATGGCATCCTTGAAGAGAGAAGCTGAAACGAACGTCCAGATCGCTGAGACACCTTAATAAGTTTAAGCATCCGATTTAAACTGGCAGGATTGAATCCTCGAATCAATCGGTAATGGTTGATAAAATTCGCTAGCAATAGCGACATTGATTGTTCATCCGTATCTAAACGATCAAATGGCAACCGAGTGAGCTCGATTTGTCCTGACACCCTGATGGCGCAAAGTCGGATTCTTAGCGTTCGATTGAAACTTCGCATCTATTACTACGACTCTAACGTCTCGACAGTCACACGTTGGCTGACTTGCCAGCCAATAGTAGTTCGTTCGCAAACAAATGATCATCATCGGGCATGCCAAGCTATTTCTGCTAGCGTGGACGCTGCTGAGATCGGACTCTGTTAAGCGTTGCGATTCAAGTTTTCATCCGACTTTAGCGGTCAACAGTCGACTCATGCTTAACCAATCTTCGGTTATGCACCATTTGATTCTCCAATGTTTGTTAGAATTACAGGTCGAATTTATAAGACTGGAGAGGTACCGAAGTGGTCATAACGGCGCCGCCTCGAAAGCGGATGGGTGAATAGCCACGTGGGTTCAAATCCCACCCTCTCCGCCACTTTTTTTGAAGAAAGACGGGAATGAAAGTCGGACTAATTGGTTTGCCAACAGTTGGCAAAACTACAGTTTTAAACGCCATAAGTGGCGGTACTGCAGAAGTTCATACATACTCGACCGGGGGTAAGAACGACTCAGAGCCGAACTTTGCTGTCGTTTCCGTTCCAGACACTCGGCAGGATTGGTTGAAAGACCTTTATGTGCCGAAGAAGAATACGCCCGCAACGGTAGAGCTGGTGGACGTCGCCGGCATGAGTCCGGGACAAGCTAAGAAGAATGAGATCAGCCCCACGGCGCTAACCAACTTACGCCAGGTGGATGCACTCGTCCATGTTGTCAGGGCTTACAACGATCCATCCAACCCTCATCCGGCAGGTAGTGTCGATCCGCTTAGAGACGCGGAAAATCTCGAACTGGAATTGATCATCGCGGATCTTGTCGTGATTGAGAAAAAACTAGAGAAAATCGACAAGGAAATTCAACGCAAAAAAGGTCCGGATAAAACGAAGTTCGAGCAAGAGCGCGACATTCTCGCTCGCTTCAATCAACTTCTTACTGACGGAAAACCGCTCAGAGGAATTGATTTAGACTCCGAAGAAGAAAAAATCATTCGCGGCTACACGTTCCTTTCGCTCAAGCCGATCATGATTGTCGCAAACATTTCCGAGTCGGACATCGGCAATGAAGATCAGCGGCTCAAACCGCTTCTAGACTGGTGTGCGGAAGCTCAAATGCCTGTAGTTGCATTCTGCGGCAAAGCCGAAATGGAGATCGCTCAACTAGACGAATCTGAGCGTGCCGAGTTCATGGACGCTCTCGAAATCAAGGAGTCGTCAAGGGATCGTTTGATCAAAGCTATCTATCAACTGCTTAAATTGATTGCCTTTTTCACTGTCGGTGAAGACGAAGTCAAGGCCTGGACGATAACCAAGGACACCTTCGCGCAAGAGGCCGCAGGAAAGATCCACAGTGACATCTCTCGTGGTTTCATCCGTGCCGAAGTGGTAGCGTATGCGGTGCTGCAAGAAACCGGAAGCTGGAACGCGGCCAAAGACAAAGGTCTAGTTCGCCAGGAAGGCAAAGAGTATGCCGTCAAAGACGGTGACGTAATAAACTTCAAGTTCAACGTTTAACGAGAACCGACTTCGAGCGATCTGTTTTGTGTCTTGAGTACTTCGATGAACACGCAACTCAAATGCGTTCTACTTAACGCGCCGCATTTGAGTTGAGACCAAGTTGGCTTGTTGTTCGAACTTCTCGGACTCTCGGTTCCGCCCATGTGTATTGAGTGCTTCGGATAATCAGCGCAACGTCTCGCGTTCTACTTTACACGTCGCATTTGAGATGAGACCAGGTTGGCTTGTTGTTCGAACTTCTCGGCCTCTCGGTTCCGCCCATGTGTCTTGAGTACTTCAGAGAACCAGCGCAACGCCCAATAATATTTGATAGAGCTCTCTGCTTTCTTCCCCTCTTTGGTTTCGAATCTCGACTTGCAATCAACGAGGTATCCATCCGGATCTTTGAGGATACTTGACTCCGGCATGGGGAAGTAACCCAGCGCCCACCGGTTAATCTCTTTCAATGGTGTTTTTACTTTCTTATTGACCGAAGCTTCATCCTCAGCAATCGACAGCGCACCAGGGATAGTATCAGCAGTAGCAACCGGATTGTTTCCACCATCCTTTACCGGCTTATGAGCCTTCGCGCTCTGATAGCTCTCTTCCTGGGTTTTGAGTATGCCTGACAGACGTTCAATTCTCGATTTGAGAGCATCGGCATCACCTGCCTGAGAACTTGACTCAATAGCAAGAAATTCAGTTATGAAGTTGCCGACACCAACTCCCTTCGATTCGAGGCTTTGAATCTGTTCCAACAAGGCGCCTCGCTCCTTCATCAGCGCTCCTTCAGAGCACGTCAGATCGGCAGCCTTCATTTTCACTTGTCCCTTAGCCAGCCTAAGTGTTTCGAAGGCACTGGCGATCTGTTTCTCGATAGTAGAAAGGTTAGCCAAAGTGATCAAGACTTGCTTATACGAGCCTGACTGCCCTGGTTCGAAGAAATTGACCAGAATACGTTTTGCATTGGGAAGATTGCTTGTCTGTGCGGTCTGCGCAATTCGAAATGCTTCGAACTTGTATTCCTCATCTGACAACGCGGGCATCTTGCATGAGATCTCGACATCATCCCCTTTATCGGTTATTTGAATATCTCGACGAGCAGCGGAAGCAAGCATCATCTTGGTCTCGATTGAAGTAGCAGCATCCAGCACCTGACCGGACTTGATTTCAATTGAAGAAAGCAACTCGTCCTGACTTACTTGCCCTGCACCGAACGCCTTAACATCGGAAGAGCGGATGGAAACTGACTTGTATTGTGTTGGCGAATTGGAATCGTAAAAATATACAGTGACAGAAGTGATACCAGAATTCGGCAACTCCAGCACGCTTCTGCCAATGAGCAGCGCCTCAATTTTGGAGTCCTTGTCACTGGCTCGCCTGTCGCGGAACGTGGAAACGGCGGCCTGCTCGCCTGTTACTTTTACCTTAAGCTGAGTTCCAGGCGCCAATATTCGTGCGTTCGAAATAGCCTGAGAGACGGAATCCGGACTGACTGCCGCTAGTGCTGATATACATGTCATTGTCATCGACAACGACGTCAACAAGGAAGCTGCTCCAATCCTTTTTATCTGTCGCTTGAGAAACACCTGCAATCCTCCAACCGGTCTTAACCTTCCACCTCACTATACCCGGATCGCTACAGACAATGTCATCAACGAGCCAGCGCCCTTCCCCTGCGATTTTTCAAGCAAGAGAGGGTTATCAAAAAAGCGATTCCGGGTTACAGTCTGAACACAGGCGTATGCAGTTCGAGCGTGATGGTGGTTCCCTTCAAATGTCCTGATTCGACTTTGAAGCGCGTGGGATAGAAGGCTCGAATAATCTCTACACGTTCTTCCAAACCGGGCAGACCGAAACCGCCATCACCCTGTCGTGGATTCGAGCGATCGAATCCGACACCATCATCCTCAATCACTATTTTGAACAGTTGATCTTTCACAGTCATCGTGACAAATACGTTCTTCGCTTCCGCATATTTTTCAATGTTGTTCAAGCACTCCTGCACGATTCGAAATACGTGCAGTTGAACCGTCGGAGGAAGCTCAGGCAGCCGTCCTTCGACCTCCAAAGAGCAGTCTGCTTCTGTTCTTTCTGCCAGTTTATCTACGAGATCTTGCACAACCGTCTCCAGTCCCCAATCTTTCAAATCGCGAGGAACCAGACCACGGCAAATTTCCCGAATAGTGCTGCCACAGTTCTCGAGTATGCTTCTGATCTCATGATCGGCGACATGGGATTCGGAAGCCAGCCTGCGCGCCAACATGAGAATGTCTGCCAGAACGCTGTCATGCAGTTCTCTGGCAATATCGGCTTGAATCTCTTCTTGCTGATTCAGCAATTTGTGGACAATGTTTTGCTGGGCGAAAATTAGATCGCGCACCAGGTCTTCTGTCGGCTCTGTGTTCAAGGAGAGCGCATCTTTGTATTTCGCATCTCCGTCGATACGCTTGAGATTTTCAATACTTTCGAACTTATTGCCCGTATCCTCTAGCGCAACATCTGAAGAGGACATGAGAACGAGATCTCGGAATGACACTCGCATCAAGTAGTCAATCTCCAACTCGCTTAACGGCAAGGAATAAACAGTCCAAATCCGCTCTTTGCCGAGAGTCCCCAACTCGATTGAAAGCTTGAGCTGATCTTTGCTCAAGATTTCGTTCGAACCGATGGACATCGATGGTGGCGTCAGGAAGAGCTGAATGACACCAGGTTTGCAAACTGCTGACAAACGTCGAGTCGTCGTCGCAACGTTGAAATGCGCCATCCACTCTGATTGAGAACGCCGGGATTGATCCAGGTCCGAGACTGCCACTCGCACTTTGGTGCTGTCCAATGTTTGACACATGATGTTGAATCTGGTGGCAATGTCATTAAACCGCCCGTAGAGCTCCTCGAAGAGGGACATGGTCGCTTTTGATACAGCGGCCATGTGATAGTGATCGCCGCGTTGGAGGAACTCTGATTGACCATCTGCGCGAAACTGTTGCGCCATCTGAGACAGCCTGCGAAACCACTGATCGAGAATATCCGTCTGCAGGGCGACATGGCCTTTCTGCGCCAAACTGGCCTCGAGCTCTAGCTGCTGCCGGCGTTGGACATAAATGTCCTCTTCGATATTCGATTCTGTGTGCGGACTTCCTTCGTTACTAATTTGCAGCAGCTTTCTGGCGAAGCTTCTCACCGCTCTTGATAAGGGGTTGTCACGGTTACGTGCCATCTTCTCCTGACGTCAACACGTATGGGATTCTACTCCATCTTTTCAACCGGGACCGAGCTTTCCATAGCCATTTTCGACGGCCCACGCAATTAACTGTTCTCGGTTATCCAGCCCAAGCTTGAGAAGCAAGAGCTCACACTGCTTTCGTACTGTCGCCGGAGAGGCGCTCCGTTCGTCAGCAATCTCCTGATATTTCATTCCCTGAGCAAGAAGATTAAGAATGTCTTCCTCGGCCTTGGTAAGTTTCTCTTTGCCGACGGCTATGCCCTTTGATTTAACAAGATTTTGACCTTTCGCGACCTGCTTAATAGCGTCAATCACATTGGATATACTCTCCGACTTCAGGAGATATCCACACACCCCTAGTTCGAGAATCGCTTGCACAAACGCTCGCCTGCTCTCCGCAGAGAAAACGATGATCTTGGAAGTGTTCAAGCTACAGAACTTTTTGACCGTACTGCGGGGACCGTCACCGCCCGGCAGATGCAGATCCAGAAGAATGATGTCCGGTTTTTTGTCGATCGCCAATTGCAACCCGGAATCCGCATCACTCGCGGAGCCTACAATCGAAATCTCTGCATCAGCCGATAGCGCACTGATCAAGCCAGTCAGTGTAGCTTCATGATCTTCGACAATGGCTAGTGTGAGCGACAAATTGTCTTCCCCTACATTACCGGGTTTACCCGGAACTCTTCCCATTCCAAAACGTATTTCTATATTTCCGAACCCTTGATAATGTTGCTCTGTTGCAAAAGTTGAATATTGACTTTGAGGGAAAAGAAGGTAAGTTATCATTTCGTTCGTATGTCACCTTACCATGAGGTGACAATTAAAGATAAGGGGGAATTTGAGGATGGAATCTAGGACCTCGAAACTTAGTAAGGCTGCGGCGTTGATCACTGCAGTGGCTCTGACCGGAATGCTTGCAGGTTGCAGTGGCGGCGGAGAAACGCCTGCTCCGACCGAAACACCAGCTCCGACAGATACATCAACAGAAGCGCCGAAAGACGAAGCACCGAAGACCGAAGAGGGCAAGGCTGCTGATGAAGCAGGCAAAGCCGCTGACGAAGCTGGCAAAGCTGCTGATGAAGCAGGTAAGGCAGCCGGAGATGCTGGCAAAGCTGCTGACGAAGCAGGTAAAGCCGCTGACGAAGCTGGCAAAGCTGCTGGTGACGCCGGCAAGGCCGCCGGAGACGCAGGCAAAGCCGCTGACGAAGCGGGCAAGGCTGCTGACGACGCTGCGAAAAAGGAGTAAGCTCGCAACCGCAACCGCGGATGTAAGCTTGCTATTGCAAGGGTAGTCAACTCCTGCAAGGCAAGGGTGGCAAAACCACCTTAGTCAATGATTCGAATTCCGAAAGGACCGGCTCTGGCCGGTCCTTTCAGTATTTGTCCTGGCAGTTGAGTCTGGATAAATACTGGAGATCGGCGGTTTAAAACCTGACCTCGTGTTCTCGCTCGGCGTCTTTCGGACTCGTTAGAGCGAACGTTGCTTGGTGCACGCCTGGTGGTCCTGTCGTGCGGTCCATTGTGGCGACTCAGACCCGACACCTCGATAGACAATCGAGTGCAACGAAAGTCGAATCAGTTCGCTGCTCGATTTTTCAACACAGGAACATTGCAAAGCAGATATCCAGCAAGACACGTCAAGGGAAGCGGCTGCAATAAAGTCGTAATCAAGGCAACGCCACCAATCGAAAAGGCAATAAGGCCTTGAAAACACATCCATAGAACCAGAATCGACATGATGCTGTTCCGAGGTATCGCAGGGTGACGGTGAAGCTGCGGAATCAGGCAGCTGAGCAAGCCGATGAGGATAGGAAGAGACAGAATCGCTAGCCAAAGCAACACGGTGGCGCTAGAGTCCAATGGATTGTCGCGAGGAAACATCCCTTCAAGCTTACGTCCGTACCCTCCGTCCATCAGCACGTTACCAACATCCCATGCCGACCATAGTCCGAAGACCATGAGCAAAACTGCCGACAGCGAGATTTTGCTATTCAGGATGGGTTTGATGGAATTGTTCGGAGTGCTCATATTCTCAACCAATCGTTCTTGTTTTGTTCCCCGGACTGGATGTCGATAACATCCGAAGAACCCTCTTGTCTGACCGCAGATTTGAGTCGCCCTCTTTCTCGTGCCAGTTTTCGGGCTGATTTGTGGGTAAAATCGTTTTTATCTGTATGCCGGTTGGTGCCAGGGATTGCAGGTTGGACGACTGGACCGAGGGCATTTTCTTTTCAAATCTCGGCACATCACCGCTGACCCTATGCTACGTCTTTTGTAGCCCAATTATGTTGAGAAGCACGGACCATCATGGGAGCCTCGCCACTAATTCTTATCGTCGAAGACAATCCTTCCGAGAGGTTTGTCCTCAAACAACTCTTGGAAAAATTCGATTTCGACTCACATATCGTCTCCAACGGCGCAGGCGCTCTGAAGGCAATAGCTAACAACAAATATTCCTGCATTCTGATGGATATCACCCTTCCTGAGATGGACGGTTTTGAATGCACGAGACGGATAAGGCAGACGGAAAATGGCACTCATGTTCCAATTGTGGCGTTGACCTGCAGAGACGACCAGGCATCCAAGCAAACAGCCGGTGATGTCGGCATGGATGACTATTTGAGTAAGCCCTTCGAAGCAGAACAATTGCGAAAGATCCTTCTTCGATACGTCTACGAAGAAGGTCATCCGAACCTGAAAGTCCTGAACCCCCGGGCCCTCTGATCACCAGTTCCGAAACCATATACCAGGAGCCTATCCCGATCTCCATTCACTCCGAAAGAATCCGGAGGAGACAACTTCCCTTCTTAGGGTTTATCCATCATGTGGGAACTGAAAGAATCATGCTTCGAGCTGGTGCTTCGAGCGACCTTGTTATACGCGATGTTACTGGTACTATTCCGGCTCAAGAATCGGGCCGGTGGAGAAGTATCTCCAATCGATCAAGTAGTTCTGTTTACTATCGGCGACTTAGTAGGAACAGCCGCTGTCAACTCGGATTCGTCTATGGCGGCTGCAATGATTGTGACCGCAACCTTCGTTGGTCTCAGCGGCATTGTCGGCTTTGTGTCCTTTAAAAGCCGCAAAGCAAGCCGATTGATAGAAGGTTCTCCCACAATTCTGGTGCACAACGGACAGATCCTCTGGAAAAACATGGAAAAGGAATGCGTCAACAGGAAAGAGCTGATGGAAGCACTGCGCGAGGCCGGTGTTGCCTCAATATCGAGAGTTCATGCGGCATTTATGGAGACGAACGGACAGATAAGTGTGATCGAGAGATCGTCTAAAGCAACGTGATTCTGCTATCGAAGCTTGGATGATGCTGATACTATATGCGGGGCACTGAGAACTGCTCCCCAGGCATTGCCTCTCTCTTTAGAATGTATTCGAAATCAATCAGGCAGCGAGTGTGAGCTTTCTGTTTTGGATTGAGAATCTGTCGGCTGTTTCCAGATGAGTTAGAAATGTAAACAGCTCCGGCACTAGCCCATCTTGCATATCATCATAGTCGTCCGCTCGTTAAATTGTCATTGGATTTCTGGCAGAAGCAATTCAGGCTAGTGCTACTAAAAAGAAAGCGCCCAACGAAACGAGAGGTTATCTAGTGATGCCGAAACTAAAAGAAACGAGTAAATCTACTATGGAAGTCACTGATCTATTGCACGAAGATCATCAGAAAGTACGCAATCTGTTCTTCCAATTCTCGGCGGCTGAAAAGAGCACCGAGAAGCAGACACTCGTAAAGGAGATTCTTACGGAACTCCATGTGCATAGTACAGTCGAAGAAGAAATTGTCTATCCTTTAGTGAAGCAAGAAGCGGAAGAGGGTCAGGAACTAGTCGATGAAGCAGAAACTGAACATCGAGTGGTCAAATTCCTAATGGCGGAGCTTTCTACTATGAAGCCGAGCGACGATCAATTCGACGCCAAAGTATTGGTGCTCTGTGAACTTGTTAATCACCACATCAGAGAAGAAGAAAAAGAAATGTTCAAGAAGCTGCGTGAAAGCGGCGAAGATCTCGAAGAGCTCGCCGAGCAAGTCATGGCAAGAAAAGATGAACTGCTTGCTGAGCCGTTGCCCAAGATGGAATGTTCCCTCGAGATCCAAACAAGTGAGAAAAAATCAGTCCGAAGACAGCGCAAAACGGCCTAGTCAACGCCTTTACAGCACTAAAAAGCCACCTTTGGGTGGCTTTTTATATGGAAAAGAGTCGCTGCGATTACTCTTCTTCTTTGCGACCATACGGGAACCACCAGGATTTTTTTACTGGCGCGAAATCCCAGTGCACATGCTTGACTTCGCGAAATTCGTCCAGACCTTCCTGACCCAATTCTCTTGCACCACCGGAGAGTTTCATGCCGCCGAACGGTCCGGCATAGTTGTCGGTCAAGGGATCGTTGATCCAGATGGTTCCTGCCTTTACCTCTTCCAGAAACATTTTAGCGTTAGCAGGATTGGAGGAAAGCAGACAAGCGCCCAGACCGAAATCCGAGTCGTTGACCAGCCTGATTGCCTCTTCCATGGTTTCGTAAGTCATCAGTGGGATTGTCGGACCGAAGGTCTCCTCTCTCATGATCTTCATGTCGTGATTGACATCAGTGATCACCGTAGGCTCGAAGAAGTAGCCTCTTTCGAACTCCGCCGGTCGTTTTCCTCCAGTGAGAATTCGCGCACCACGTCCACGCGCTTCCTCAACGTGTTGCTCGACCTTTTCTCTGTATGAGGCTCCAATCATCGGGCCAATATCGGTGGTCGGCTCAATTCCGGGACCCATTCGCAGCTCTTCCACGAATGCGACCAGGGCTTGGGTAAACTCTGTCTTCCGTCCCGCAGGGAGGTAAACACGTTCTGTCGAGGTGCAAACTTGACCGGCGTTGGTCAATGCAGCATAGGCCAATGCGCGGGCTGCCAATTCCGGGTCGGCATCGTCCGCGATCACGAAAGCGTCTTTGCCGCCCAGCTCCAGATGCAATTTCTTCATGTACGGTGTAGCGAGCGCAGCAATTCTCTGACCGGTCGCGACACTACCGGTGAAGGCAATGACTCGAACGTCCGGATGCGTGACAAGCGGCTCTCCGACTTCGGTGCCTATGCCGTTGACGACATTAATCACGCCACCAGGGAACCCCTGAAAGCAGTTCTTGATCATGTACATCGTGGAAAGTGGTGTTAGCTCACTGGGCTTTATCACCACTGTATTGCCTGCGGCAAGCGCCGGAGCCATCTTCCAGGCAAGGAGCAGAAGCGGATAATTCCAAGGGACGATACACGTCACCACTCCATACGGTTCCTTGATCACTAAATTCAGTTGGCTGTACTCGCCCGAAGGAAGCACTCTTCCACGTTCATGCCGACCCAGCTCCGCATAATAATCGAAGGTGTTGATCACCCATTCCAACTCTTCCTCGTTCTCAGGAATCGGTTTACCTTCTTCCAGAGTCAGGAGCCTGACCAACTCATCCTTGTGCTCACGAATCAAGCGGGCAGCTTCGTGAAGCAGCTCTGCTCGATGATTGGCAGAGTCACGCTTCCATTCTTTGAATGCGATCGAAGCGGCCTCGACGGCACGAACAGCATCAACAGCGGTGCCACGAGGAACAGATCCAATCTTCTCTTCAGTGGCTGGATTGAAGACATCAATCTCCTCCACGGCACTGCCGGCAGTGAATTCTCCATCGACATATTGGAGTTGCATGATCGTTTCCTCACGGTTGTCATAGGTGCCTGAAGCAAAGTTCGCTGTCATCTCTTTACTGCTTTTCGCTCCCAGCGAAGCGTCATAAAGCGTTCTCCCTGGGACGCTCTTCTGGCAACATCATTTCCCAAGGTGTTGGATGGCAGATCAACTGCGAATTGTACTAGCAAAACGCCAGCTTTGGGCAAAAGATGCAGTCCATTTTTACGCCTGCGAACGTAAACAGAACTTGTCTTGGCACACTGTCGAAAGTTCACGAATTGAGCATTTTACTCAAATGCCGGAAATGCCCGGCTGCAGGCGTGACTTTTCCCTCAGGACCTCTAGCTGATCGAGCACGTCCAATCCCTCAAACCGCATACGGACATCTCTATAAAACATCCCCGATGCCATGAGACCGACGCCCATGGAGTACACAGTTGAAATCGTGCCCCAGACAACTTCTATAACACGCACATATAGCGGAAGCTGGCTAGCTTCAGGGGAGCTGCCCATGGTCAATTGGTAGAACTGCAGTATGGTGAGAGGGAGTTGCCACGCGAGACTGACCAGAAAGAGGCTGCTGCAGAGAATGGTAATAAACAGGCAGCCGTTCCACAGATATTCTTGTGTGAGTTCGAGGGCTCTGCTCCACATTGTCGCGAACGAGCAATTCTCGCAAGCGACCACCAGGAATAACACGCTCGTGTATACAGTGGTCACCGTCCCCAGGGCAACAGCCATACAAAACTCCAGAAGCACGGCGATCAGCAAAATAGCTGGCGGAATTGTAAGGGTGCCGGCTAAAACCAGTGTAAGAGCTCCGCAGATCGCAAAGATACCCAGAGCCAACACTGGCTGCCAAAATCCTGCTGCGTACGCACAGAGAATCAGCCACTTACTTTTCCGTCCGAACTCTTGTGCCTGCTGAACCGTGGCCGAGTATCCAAGAGCTTGCCTGACATAAACAGCAGCTTTTATCGCCAGAAGCCATTGAGAGAAAAACAAAAGAACGACACAAAGACCGCCGAGCCCAGCGTGCACAGTGATCGTGCTGGCAGTTAACGCCTTCGCTTCCACCCAATGAGTGACCGTCCACTCGATTCCGGTGACACACATGCTGGAAAACAGAGAAGCCCAGATAAGTTGGGTGGAAATCTCTTTCCAACGAAAGCGAAATTGCCGAAAACCTGCACCAACGAGGTCTCCTGTCGACAATGGCTGGTTCGGAAACAAATAAGACACGAATTCCACAGATGAGAGCCAAAACTCGAAGGACAAGTATAATATTTACTCTTCCCTGGCAGTTAAAAGGTAACGGAGAAATGAGCCGTTCCGACAAACGCACCTACCTGGATCCTATTCATCAGGATATAGTTCTCTCCAGGTCAAAACCGGAAGAGGAGCTGATCATCCGGCTCATCGACACCAGGGAGTTCCAGCGCTTGCGCCGCGTGCACCAGCTGGGAGTCACCTATTTCACCTATCAAGGCGCCGAGGGTTCACGCTTTACCCACTCGGTAGGCGTCATGCACGTTGCCAACAGCCTTCTCGACCATCTTGAAGAGGACAATCCCTCCATCAAAGAGTATCGGGCTCTGATATTGGCGTCTGCTTTGCTCCATGACATCGGGCACGGGCCGTTTTCACATGTCACGGAGAAGATTCTTGGCTATCACCACGAGGAGTGGTCGTGCAAAATTGTTTGCGGCGACACCGAGGTTCGAGACGTACTGGATAGCTACAAGGAAACACCGGGTCTGGCGGACAAAGTAGTATCCGTACTGAAGAAGAAGCATCAGCCTCAATGGGTATCGCATACTGTCTCCAGTCAGCTCGATTGCGACCGATTCGACTACCTGCTGCGCGACAGCTACATGACTGGTACCAAATACGGTTTATTCGCGTTGCGAAGAATTCTTCGTTCGCTGGAGATCGACCACGAAAATGACCGGATTATCGTCGCCGGTGAAAAGGGACAGATAGCCGTGGAAGACTATCTATTCGCCCGCTACTCTATGTATGCGCAGGTTTACTACCATCGGAAAAACCTGGCAGCCAGAGGTCTTTTGGCCAAGCTCATCAAGCGCGTCAAATACCTGATGAGTATTTCTGATAAACCGGCTTGCTTCGTGGACGATTCGACAGCTAAATGGTTTGCCGGCGAGCACCTCGAGGTAGATGACTATCTACAGCTCGACGATGTGGAGCTGATATACCATATCAAACGTTGGGTGACGGACGACGACGACATACTGCAAGATCTCGCCGCCCGCTTCCTGCATCGCAGATTGTTCAAAGCTTTCAGAATTCCCAGCGCCAATACGGACTTTCTAAAATACCTCGAGAGCGAGGCCGCAAAAATCGCAGAGAAGGAAGGATTCGATCCCTCCTATTACATTGGCATCGAGTCAACAGGCTTCAGACCGTACGACTACTATAGTCCTGACGACGAGAACCCCCAGACCAACATCATCATTCGAACGGACAACGGTCAAACTCTCGAGCTCTCGAAAGTCTCAATGGCGATCGAGGCTCTTGTAAAGGGAAATTACGAATCATATTGGTTGGTTTATCCCAACGAGATTTCAGACAAGATTGAAGTTATAAAGGAGCTGGTGCCGATTCAGTAGGCGAGCGACTCAGCAGATCAAGCTTTTCAATCCGCATAACATCATCCAGACAAGCAGATAGAGGAGAAAATATGTTCGATACACTGACCGACAAACTTCATTCCGCATTCAAGAGCCTCACCGGCGACGATACGTTGACCGCGGAGAATATGGAGGAAGCCATACGGGAAGTAAGGCGCTCACTGCTGGAAGCGGACGTCAGCTTGAAGGTGGTCAAGATTTTCATCAGTCGTGTGCGACAGAAGGCGCTGGGACGTGATGTGCTCGAGTCAGTCAGCCCCGCGCAGCAGTTCATCAAGATCGTCCACGACGAACTTGTCACCATACTCGGTGGCGAGCATGAGCCTCTCAAGTTTCAAGAGAAGGATGGTCCGACTGTCTTCATGCTTCTGGGTCTTCAAGGTGCCGGCAAGACGACCGCTTGCGGAAAACTGGCATACAGGCTCAAATCAGAAGGATACAGACCGCTCATGGTGGCGTGCGATGTGCAACGTCCTGCCGCCATCAAACAACTGCAA
>CAYTDR010000015.1:0-21502 GCA_964436185.1 uncultured Candidatus Obscuribacterales bacterium
TTGCGAGTTTTGTTGAAAAGGGAAAGTTGCCATGACTAGAGTAAGAGACACAAAGAAAGTATTTCTGGCCTCGGTAATCGCCATCTCATCGACACTAGCGATGGTGCCCGCGACGGCAGGTCAGCGTCTGGCGTCCCTCACTCCGGGACCGACAGAGCCAGCGGCTTTGTTAGCTGAGAAACAGCCAGTAGAGAAGACAACCGAAAACGAGTCGAGTAAGAAATCAGATTCTTCCCCCACTGCCGTCAAGGACGATACGGAAAGTTGGAGAGCAAAGCCACCTACTTTTCCTACTCCCCGGCCGTTCAAGCTGCCAAAGTTCGAAACCTATTATCTCGACAATGGCTTGAAAGTTCAGTTGGCGGAGGACCATCGTTTTCCCTACATAACTAGCTACATTGGATTTAAATCGGGCTCTGTTCATGAGCCAAAAGAGAAGCTCGGTCTGAGCGAACTCACGGCCGACATGGTCACTGAAGGTACCGCTAGTCTTTCGAGCAAGGAGATTGCCGCCGAGGCTGATTTCATGGGAGGCAACGTCAAAGCGATCGCCGACTATGACTTCACTATAATCAGTGGTGCATGCTTATCGAATTATACGGACCGGTTGTTCAAGCTGATGACGGATGTGGTTCTTCATCCCAGTTTTCCTGAAAACGAGTTGAAGCTGAAGAAGACTAACCTCATCCAGGAGCTGGCCATGCGCAGAAGTCAGCCCCACTTCCTTCTGGAAGAACGGTTTCGCAAGGTGGTTTTCGGGGGCCATCCCTATGCGGTCGTGGCGCCCGAGCCTGAAATGATCAACAGCACGTCGAGAGATGATCTTGTAGCGTTTCACAAAGCCGCTTACGTTCCGGATAACGCCATTCTGGTCGTGATTGGCGATTTCCAGACGGCACACATGAAAGAGCTGATCAAGGACTCGTTTGATAGATGGGAAAAAAAAGGACCTGGTCCTCGCAACCTCCCTACGGTCCAAGAAACGCACGGCAGAAAAATATACCTTGTCGACAGACCGGGCTCGGTGCAATCCTCGATCAAAGTAGGAAATCTCGGAATCAAGAAAACGGATCCTGACTATTTCAATGTCACGGTGATGAATCAGATATTGGGCGGCGGTGCCCACTCGCGCCTCTTCCTCAACATCCGGGAGAAGAAGGGATACACATACGGAGCCTACAGCAGCAGTACCTCTCGGGTCGATCCGGATTCGTTTGCAGCCTCGGCAGACGTGCGCACGGAAGTGACAGGACCATCGATCAAGGAGTTCATCTATGAACTCGAGCGAATTCGCGACCATGAAGTAACGGATGAGGAGCTTCGAGACGCCAAAAACTATCTAGTCGGACATTTTCAGCTGGGGCTGGAAAACCAGGCCGGATTAGCTCAGAGACTTTTGGAAGTTAACCTCTACAATCTTCCGAATGACTACTTGGAAAAATATTCTGACAGCATTATGGCGGTCTCGATTGCCGACGTGCAGAAAGCCGCCAAGAAAGCCATTCATTCAGATGACCTGGTCATAACTGTAGTTGGTGACGCGAAAAAGGTGAAGGAAGAGTTGGACTCTTACGGACCAATCGAACTCTATGACGCAAGCGGTAAGCTCAATACAACAAGCGGAAAAACGGAAAAGTCGCCGGATTCCTAACTGAGTAAATTGACACTGCATATGGTGCGTTGCTGGCTCTGCTTTTGATACAGTGTGTCGCTGAGCTACCACTCCTTGTTCGTGAAGCAGAATTTATACACTGCAGGCAGATGAAAAAACAAGGTTCAGTTATCCTAGTCGGGAAATGCAGCGCGGCTGGTACCGGTGCTCGAACCTAGGCTGGGATACAGTTGGCGCAACTGAAAAATTGACACCATATTCGATACTGTCGAAGAGACAGCTAAGCTGCAGGAGTGACAACCTTGCCTCCGAATTGTGTTGGAATTTTTTCAATTCTTGCCAACCGGGCACCAAAAAATCCCCAATTAGGGGTACACTAGAATTGGTACCCTAGTACATCTAATTCCATGCAGCCAACTACAACCGGTCAAAGAGTCGGAGAGATAGCACTATCAGTTTTGTTGCTGATACTGCTTGGGCTGCTTTGTGCAAATGTGTACGTTATCCACATGGGCAGGAGCTTCAATGATCGCGTCTGCAAGGATTCAATTCTTCTGGCCGGTCAGGCCGCTCTCACCGGTAAGAATCCCGACGATGTACGCGTGGCCGCCAAAGCGGGAATGCATAGCAGCGGTAGCGGCGGATACTTCATCAATCATCCGCAGTTCACCGAGTTCCGGGATGATATAACAACTGATGTTCGAGTGCTCAAGGTGCAGACTCGCACCATAGTAAAAATTCCCATTCCATTTTTGATTCTCGATCCGCAGGTTCGCGACCGCAAGTATCAGGTCTTCACTTCAACCTACTACTACAAGATTAAGAATCCTAAGTTTGCCGAGACGGAAGATTCTTAGACGATCCGCAATAGGACTAATGGCATATGACTGCAAGTGATTTCAACCGAATTCGCTTACGAGGTCGAGGGAGAAATTGCGCTGGTCTTCTTCCATGCCGAAAAGGACCTCGGTTGAGATACCTACCTTCACGGATAGGTCGATTTGCGGCAGTGGACGATTCCTAAACACCATGGGATTCATTGGGTACTACGGCAAGTGCATTAGCCCAGCCTGGATCTGACAGTCTAGGGAGAAATTGCGCTCGTCTTCTTCCTCCCGGAGAAAGAGCCTTGAAATGAAGATTCCCTGTCTTGACTGTAGGTCAATTTTGCGACAATGAACGTTTCTTGGTAGATCTGCAACGGAACTCATCGCGTAAAACCGCAAGGGAGTTCGTCCGGAATTAGCCTTGGAGTTCAAGGAAGAAAATTCGCGGGTCTTCTTCCTTGCAGAAAAAGAGCTTCCGAGAGAGCTTCCCTTGCCAGGTCGCTCACCAAATTTTGCCACCAGTTCTAAAATCCAGCTCACTTCTACAAATGAAGTTCCCCAAGGAAGGGCAGTTCTCGATACTTTTCTGAATAGTCAAGGCCATACCCCACGACGAACAAATCATCTATGGTGAAGCCGACATAATCAGCACTCATATCGACTACGCGTCTGGAGGGTTTGTCCAGAAAACAAGCGATTTTCAATGTCTTGGGGTTAAATTGCTCCCGCAGGTAATCCAGGAAGAACTTCGCCGTTCTGCCCGAGTCAATTATGTCTTCCACCACTAAGACGTTTCTCCTCGAGATGTTTGGCAGCTCCAGGTAGGGTGTCTGGATCTGTCCGGAACTTTCCGTGGCACTGCCATAGCTGGCCAGGCGCACGAATTCCATCTGCAGAGGCGAACTGGTTTTTAAATTGCGCATCAAATCAGCCAGGAAGCAAATCGCCCCTTTCATTACACCGATTACAACTGGATCTTCGAGTTCGCCATAATCGGCGCTGATGATTTCGCCAAGCTCGACAATTCTTTTCTGAATTTGATCCGTGGAGTAAATCTCCCGAATGCTTGCCTTACCCTTTTCTGTCGACTGAACCATGTGCCACTCCAAGGAAGAAGAATTGAAGATCCTAGCAGCATCTCGATTAACGAACAACGTTCGCCGGCTCAAACAGTCCTGCGCCACGCGAGAATACGACCACTTCCGGCAAAAAGGAAGGTTACATTCTTGCTATTTAGCCTTGTCGCTTATGTAGACTTGTTTTCCTCGAATGAAAGTTCGTTCAACTACGCGATCGTCACCTAAAAAGACAAGTGAGGAGATAATCTCCGCCGTTTCGTGCTCGAGAATGTCAGATACCAGACCTCTGCGCAGGCTTGGGTCGATGACGATGAAATCAGCTTCCTTTCCAACCTCGAGACTGCCAAGACGATCGGCAAGCTGAAGTGCTTCGGCGCCGGCAAGGGTGGCGCGGTAGAGCAGCTCGGTGGGAGATATCCAGTGAGTCGATTGTATGTAATGCGCATCCTTCATTACTCCCATCATCGACATTTGAGGTCCCGCCGCTACATCGCTGCCTAATCCAAAAAGTATATTGTGCTCCTTAGCGGCACTATACGGGAACACCCCGCTCTTGAGAAAGAAATTGGAGCTTGGACAATGTGCCAGAGCCGACCTGCTTTGCCCAATCTCCTTGAGGTCTTGAGAATCCAAATGAATCGCGTGAGCCAAAACACTCCTTGGTCCCGTGAGCCCTCTGTCGGAATAGACAGACAAATAGCTTCTCGATTGAGGGAAAAGCTCAGAGACAAGAGCAACCTCGCTGTCTGACTCGGCCACGTGCGTGTGCATGTAGCTGCCGGCATGGTGCTGCCAGAGTTTGCCGGTTTCGGTCAACATTTCATCTGTGCATGAAACCGCGAATCGGGGAGTGAATGCATATTGGAGCCGGCCGCTGTCATAGCCGTGCCACTTGAGGCACAGCTCCTCTGAGGAAGATAGGCTGTCTGAAAGATTTTCACTTAAATATTCGGGACAGCGGGTATTCATCATCACCTTGCCGATGATGGCTCTGTTGCCTCGTTCAGCCGCTACAGCGAAGGCAGCATCAGTGGCTTCCTTATGTATGGAAGAAAAAACCACAGCTAAGGTGGTGCCGTTGGTGAGAAGCTCATCGAAGAACCAGTTAGCAATCCTCGTGGCATAAGCAACATCGCTGAAGCGAGCTTCTGATGGAAAAATGTATTTATCGAGCCAATTGAGCAGATGTTCTCCGTTTCTACCTATCTGTGTCATCTGGGGCAAATGAACATGCATATCGATTAAACCTGGCATGATCAGCTTGCGACCAAAATCAAACCTGTCCTTGACCTCGGCAAACTGTCTCTCTCCTTCGTTGGCCTCGCCGACGAAAACGATTCGTCCGTTTGAATCCACTACCAGTAAGCCATCCGCTATATCGAGCAGCTCGTTTTCTCCCAGCGGGGAGACGATATGACCCTTGAATGAGCGTAGGCTATTTGCGGACTTGATACCCTCCTGAGAAAGAATCTCGTCAGGTGCTTTTTGCATGGACATTGGGTAAGTGACCTTTGGCAACCAGCCAGGAAAACAACGCTCGACATTCTATACCAGCAGGCAACATTATCGGAACAAATCAGGCAAGATTTGCTGACTGGGCATCAATACAATAGTCTTCAAGAGTTTTGCATGAACAGACCGACTCCCAACAACCATATGATGCTTCAAAAGGCAGAGTGGTATGAGATAGAGCAGATTCTGCGCGAAACCTATGACATCTGGTCACCCGGGCTCAGCCGCGACCAGTACAAAGAGTACATCTTCAGGCAGATGTCACATCCGTGGGCCAGGCAGCATTTTGAGTACCTGATTCTGCGCAATGAATCCGGGTTACCGTTCTCCAGCCTCAAATATTACCGAATTTCGCTCACTAATGCCGGTCAGGTCTACGATTTTGTTGGTTTGGGGGCGATCTACTCGCAGAGGAAGTTTCGTAAGCAGGGCTATGGCAAACGCATCATTGAGCTGTCCATCGAAAAGGCGGTCGCTGAGAACCGCCAGGGGCTCATGCTTTTTTCTGATATCGACCCTAAGTATTACCAGCAGTTCGGATTCGTCGACCTGGGAAACAAGAAGTTCTATATCGAGCTGGCGAACGGCCCGGCAATAAAGTCACAGGCTGTCGTCGAGCGCCTGGAACTGCGTCCCGAGGTGCTCGATAAGCTCTATCGGTACTACAGGCGGTGGCTATGCAGCCAGGCATTTGGTGTAGTCAGATCACCCACATACTGGCATTTTAAACTCTGGCGTGAGCGCTTTCTGTTTCAACACTCCCGTTTGGCCTGGCCTGCCATGGAGCTGGTCTCGATCAACAGAAAGCAGGACGATTCAGGTTATTGCCTGATCGAATACGGTGGCAGCCTGCTGCGCATACTGGAGATGGCGGCCAGTCAGTCGGCGTTGCCGGAACTCTGGCAGGCAGTTATTCAACGAGCGCAGGAGTTGCAAATCAGACGCATCTCCGGCTGGGAGTCGATACTGTCCCATCTGGGTCCAGGTTTCTCCTTGCGACAACTGACGACACTAGCACCGGTGGCTCCATACTGTCGGTCGATCAGTTTCGTGGAAAAAACTTGCGGCAGATGTATGATTTTGCCATTGACTCCGGCAGTATCCAATTGGATTTCGGCTCGGCCAACCCCCTTGTTGGAGCTCGATCACCTCTAGGAATCCGCAATTTGCACTATACTCTACTAAAGTTTTGTTTCAAGAAAGGCGAACATGACAACCGCAGCTATCAGACAGCTTACCGTCCACATCATCCTTGAGCAACTGAAGGCTGAGGGAGTTCGTTTTGTTTTCGCGGCTTCTTCCTCATCGGAATCGCCAATCACAGCCAGTTTGCATGCCGGAAAAAAGAACGAGGAGCTGCAGCTGGTAACGGCAATTCACGAGTCTTCCGCCGTATTCATGGCTATGGGTTATGCTCAGGCTACATCTCTTCCTTCTGTTATCAATCTGTCTGCTGGTCAAGGTCTCCTGGGAGCGGCACCAGCGATCTATGCTGCCCATCGAACTCAAGTGCCCCTGGTCATCCTGGCGGATCAAGAAGATGCTCATATTCTCAACGACGATCCGCCACTTAATTTTGATCAGATAGGCGTTGCCAAGTCAATCTGCAAGTGGTCGGCCGAGGCTCGCACAGCAAGAGAAATCTGTCGGTTACTGAGGCGAGCCTTTCATGAAGCATTGACCCCACCGAAAGGTCCTGTGGTCCTCTCTATTCCTATCAATCTGCTTCTCTCATCTGCCAAGTCTGAAGTGGTTCGACCACCGCTGACCAGCCCCTTGGGCCCTGCTGATGAGAATTTCATCGCCAAGGTAGTACAGAATATCGTCAAAGCCAAGAATCCTTGTTTGATTGTCGGTAACGAGGTTGCTCAATATAGGGCTCGGAAGGATGTGGTCCTGCTCAGCGAAGTAATGGGCTGTCCTGTTTATATTGAGCCCATGCCGACAGGTGTCAACTTTCCCAACCGGCATCCGCATTTTGCCGGCGTTCTACCCTTAAATACGCAGGAAGCCAATGAATGGCTAAAAGACCATGACTTGACTGTCGCTCTGGGAGTGCAGACCAGGCTGCCGAACAGAACTGACGGTCCCACGCTCATCCCAGACGCGGGTGTAGTGGTTCAGATTAACATGGATGGTCATTTAGCCGGCCGCAGCTTCAGGTCCAGCATGGCGACGCAAGCAGATATCTCTGAAAGCTTGTCTCGCATTCGAGCCGAGATCCAGTTGGGTGTCGATACGGAATGGATCAATGAGTGCAAGCAAAGATCGAAACGCACTGCTAATGCAGCCAGAGCGAGACGAGAACGACTGGATGGCAACCTCTCATTTCCGGATCCCGATAGACCGACGTCACTGTTCTGGCTGCTCAAAATTCTAGACGGAGCCCGTCCGGAGAAGTCAGTAGTAGTCTCCGACATAATTCATGACAACGTGACGCCGCCCGAGATTCTGGGGCTGGAGAGCGGTTCCTCCTTTTTCTCCAGCAATAGCGGGGTGAGCGGTTACGCTCTATCTGCCGGAATGGGGATACAGTGGTCGAGCGGTTTGCCGGTAATTGCTCTTATGGGCGATGAATCGTTCCTCAGCTATCCGCAAGCCCTCTGGACAGCAGCCCACAACAAGCTCAACATCAAGTTTATTGTTGCCAACTCGAAAGGAAAGCATCGGTTGAACGTGCTTCCTTCTGCACCGACACGGCGCCTGCCGCGTTGGGCGCTGGCAAGTCCAGCCGTATCAATTGCGCGAATAGCAGAATCGATGAACATTCCAGCAATCCATGTGCCAAATTATCGAGATTTGGAGCCATCTCTAAACAAGCTCTTTGCCGACGACGGACCGCGTTTAATTGACGTCGAGATTGATTTGACCTGATAGGGAGCTGTCTCCGCCCTCCTCTTGAATACCTTGTCATGACAACTGTGTAGAGTTGTTTCTCTAAGAACCTTATCGAAATCGGTATTTAAGCCGGTTTTCGGGATGTCACTTGATAAACTTTAGATTGTCCGGTTTCAAATGGTATTGAAATGGTTAAAACGTTAGCGGCAAACAGTACAGAAAAGACCCACGAGAGACAGGTCAAAACCAACGATTTCTCAATTCACGTAGCAACTGTCAACGGATCAGGTAGTCAATCATCGAACACAGTGCTTATGCGTTCCATCTTCCAGATGGGCATTCCGGTGAGCGGCAAGAACCTCTTCCCATCTAACATCATGGGCTTGCCAACATGGTTCACGATCCGTGTCAGTAAAGACGGGTACGTTGCACGTACCCAGCATGTAGACATTCTAGTAGCGATGAATCCTCAAACGGCACACGAGGATGTTCGAGAACTGCAACCTGGCTCCGTTTGTGTCAGTCCACTAGAACTCGGGCTGGACAAAGTTCGTGACGATGTCAGACATTTCCAGGTGCCGTTCAACGAACTGGCAAGTGAAGCATCTGCCAATATCAAGCTCAGGAAGCTCCTGGTCAATATCATCTATGTCGGCATCCTCGCTGATCTTCTTGATATCGATCAAGAAGAGATAGACAAATCCATACGACGTCAGTTTGAAGGCAAAGAGAAGGCAATCGATCTCAATATCTCCGCTGCAATGATTGGAAGGAATTGGGCGAAGAACAATCTTGACAGGAGCAATCTGCCCTTCAAGATCGAGAAAATGGACAAAACCGATGGCAAAATCATCATTGATGGAAACGGTGCTTGCGCTCTAGGAGCCTTGTTCGCCGGAGCTTCAGTGGTTACCTGGTATCCAATCACTCCTTCATCCAGTCTTTGCGAACAATTGATAGAGTATTTAGAGAAGTACAGAACTCGCGAAGACGGCAAGCAAACCTTCTCGGTCATTCAAGCAGAAGATGAGCTGGCCGCAGTCGGAATGGCTCTGGGCGCTGGTTGGTGTGGTGCCAGATCGATGACCTCCACCTCCGGACCGGGAATCTCACTGATGTCGGAATTCACCGGATATGGTTACTTCGCAGAAATTCCAACTGTGATTTTCGATGTCCAGAGAGTTGGACCGTCCACAGGTATGCCAACGAGAACCTCGCAGGCCGACCTGATGAGCACCTACTTCCTCTCGCACGGTGATACCAAACATATCATTTTGCTTCCGTCGTCTGTGGAAGAATGCTATGAGTTCTCAATCAGAGCCTTCGATCTGGCAGAGAGACTTCAGACTCCGGTCTTTGTCCTCACGGATCTCGATTTGGGAATGAACAACTGGATGTCCGATCCATTCAAATATCCAGAAAAGCCATTCGATCGAGGCAAAGTTCTTACTGCTGAAGATCTAGAAAGACTGGGCGGCTTCGCACGCTACAAAGATGTGGATGGAGACGGCATTCCATACAGGACTCTGCCGGGAACCGATCACCCTAAGGCAGCTTACTTCACTCGTGGAAGCGGACACACAGAGACCGCCGCCTACACAGAGAAGTCCAGCGACTATCTGGCTCTTATGGATCGTCTGAAACATAAGTGGGAAGAAGCGAAAAAACTGCTTCCGGAAAGCGAGACCGTTCCGGAAGATAAAGCGGAAATCGGTATCATCGCGTTCGGTTCCACACACTGGGCAATTCTCGAGTGCCAGGATCAACTGAAAGAGGCCGGTATCGCGGCGAGCTATCACCGCATCAAAGCCCTTCCGTTCACCCAAAGCTTGAAAGAGTTTGTGGATGCGCACGAAAGAGTTTATGTGGTCGAACAGAATCGCGATGGTCAGATGCTCGATTTGATCAGAATGGAGTTCCCCATGTTGGCTACGAAGATCCGCTCAATCAGACATTACAACGGTCTTCCGATTGATGCGCAATTCGTCACCGATCACATTTTGGACCAGGAGAAGTAAAAGAGATGGTAGAAAGTACTGTTAAAACCCCTGAAAAGCAGCCCCAAACCAACAAAATCGGTTTGACGCTGGCCGACTATAAGGGCTCTCCCTCCACATTGTGTGACGGTTGCGGACACGATGCCATCACAAGCCAAATCATCAAGGCTTTCTGGGAGCTGTCCATCGAACCACATCAAGTAGTGAAGCTCTCCGGTATTGGTTGTTCGAGTAAGACACCTGCTTACTTCCTCAGCCGCTCCCATGGCTTCAACTCCGTTCACGGCAGAATGCCTTCGATCGCAACAGGCGCCCACGCAGCCAACAACAAGTTGATGCTGTTAGGCGTTTCCGGTGATGGAGACTCCGCCTCTATTGGACTCGGACAGTTCGGTCACATGATCCGACGCAACGTCCCAGTCGTCTATATCATTGAGAACAATGGTGTATACGGACTAACCAAAGGACAGTTTTCAGCCACTGCCGATGTAGGCTCGAAGCTGAAAGACGGAAGCACCAATGCCATGACAGCCATTGATATGTGCGGTCTTGCCATTGAGCTTGGTTGCGGTTTTGTGGCTCGTTCTTTCGCTGGTGATCCCCGTCAGCTTGTCGCCCTCTTGAAGGCGGCTATCTCCCATCAAGGAACTGCAATTCTCGATGTCATCAGCCCTTGTGTCACCTTCAACAACCACGAAGGATCCACGAAGAGCTACAAGTACGCCAAAGAGATGGATACACCATTGCACGAGCTGGGATTCATTCCCTTCTACGAGCAGATCACGGTCGACTACGCTCCAGGCGAAGCAAGAGATCTCGAGATGCATGATGGTTCCGTTGTAAGGTTGAAAAAACTGCATGAAGACTACGATCCAACCGACAGATTCGCAGCCGATCGCGCAATTCATCAATCACACAAAGACGGCACACTGATCACAGGCTTGTTGTTCCTGGATAAGAATGTACCGGCCTTCTGCACAAGATTGGTCGATGAGCCTCTGTCGAGTCTGCAAGAGGATACTCTCAGACCACCGAAAGAAGCTCTCGATGAGATCATGGCTTCCTTGATGTAATCGCACCAGGCAGTCAGATAAAGTAAAACGCGGGATGCATGGGCCTCGGCCCATGCATTTCATGGTTTGGAGCGCTTATTTTCGTAAGCGTCTCGGAGGTCTGCCGGAGGATTCTGAAGTTTGTTGAATGCCACTGAGAACTGATATAGGTTCTCCTCCCATCGGGCGAATGCCATTGATAGTACGTTCGATTTTCTCTTTGATATCAGATGTGGTTCCATCGCGTCCCTGCCACAAATATGTGATCGCAGTTATCACTCAGGTGAGGGATAATCACAGGAATGGAAACTGCAAAGCCACTATTTGTGAGACTTGCGGGATTTTGCAAAGTTGGGCAACGATCTCCTTTGCTTGCGCTCTAAGAAGGAAGGAAATGAAAAGGAATGATCATTTCTGATCGATATCGCAACTACTAAAATGTTCCCGCTAAAATTAGGAATCAATTTTTGACGCGTGACGTCTATTCCACTATTCCGAAGGAGCTTGAGGAGATTCAAAATGAAACGCATCGCACTATCTCTAGTGGCATTGGTTGCACTGTCGCTTCCTGCTAATGCCCAATCATTCAATAGTTGGCAACACTGGAATATCGACAGAATGATCAGTGACCAGCAAGCTCAGATCAATAATGGTGTCAGAAATGGCAGTCTGAGTGCCGGCGAAGCGTCACGTTTACAACAGCGTTTAAGTCGGATCGGTGATCTTAAAAATCAAATGAGCGCGCGCGGATTGAGCCTGGGAGAAAAGCAGCGTCTTGATAACGAACTCGATAAAATGGCTGAGAAAATTTATCGTGAGTCGAATGATAATCAACGAAGCGGATGGCTAGGCAATAGTCCGTGGGATTGGGCTCGTGGCCGCAACCCCAAATCAACAGCCCAGGTGAACAGCTTCCAGAGATGGAATCTGACCAGAATGATCAACGATGAACAGGGGCGGATCAATAATGGTCGGAGAAATGGTACGATCACCCGCCAAGACTCCAGAACCCTCCAAGCCAGACTGGATCAAATAAGAGATCTGATGGCGAGACTGGATAGACGTGGTATCAACTTCCAGGAAAAACGAAGACTGGACGACCAACTGAACTTGCTCGCTCAAGAAGTATACAAACAGAGTAGAGACGGTGACCGACAAAGATGGCTCGGGGACAGACCCTGGGACTGGACACGCGGTAACCGCTGGCAGTAATAACCAAAGTTGTCTCGCGGTTACCGATAGTGCTTTATTCGAGGTAACCGCAGTTGAGAAAAGGTAACGAAGAGATCGTCATGAGTCCTCATGCTCTGCTGCGATCTCACGTTACCTAATCTTTTTAGTAGCGAACTTATTTTGTAAATACGCGGCGAAGCATAGGCGGTGTTGAAATGCAGTACTGTGTTTCGCCGACGGAGCTTCTTTTGCTTTCTGTTGATGGACTGAGCGCCGGCCGAGGGTGAGAGCTCCCCTCCAATTCAATTCGTTTCGCCTTTATCGGCTTGATACTACCGGGGTACTTGAATGAACCCACCTGAAGTGCGGGTGCAGTAATAGTTGTTATTTGAGACCTTCCAAATCGTAGAGGTCCCCAGCGTTCCTGAAAAGCATTTGCTCCGCGGAAAGAAGCGCATCTTCCTCGCCGATGAAATCTTCCGCTACCAGTCTGGTCAGAACGTTGGAAAGAGCGCGTTTCATCGACCAGGCACCATACCAGTGTGTCTCGGGGATGGTATGACCATCGGTGCCCATAAATATTTTCGACGGCGGTGCCAGAGAGAGTGCCTCGAGAATGATACTGTCGGCATTGAGGGCGCCGAGTCCAAGACCGAGAGATAGATCCATGTAGACGTTCGGAAAAACCGAACAAAGATAAGAGGCTTCGCGCACATACGGATAGCAGTGCAGCAAGACAAATCGAGCACGAGCAAATCGTTTCGAACGAAATATAGGCGTCAGAAGGACAGGGTTGGATTGGTCCAACTGCAAATCAGTGTCACCGAATCCGGTGTGAATTTGCACCGGCAGATCATGATCCGCCGCCAGTTCAAACGTTTTGAAAAGGAAATAATGATAGAACGGGCAACGTTCAATCCGGATACGTCCTCCCGGTTCTTTCGAGGAAGATAGTGTTCGACTGAACTCCTGGAAGTCCTTAGCAGCCTCATCGCGCGAGACCGGCTCCAACGAAAGTCCTCCTCGATACGCGGCAATAGTCTTCACTGCCACGATTCGTCCGTGCAGAGAAGACAGAAGCGACAACTCGAATTTACTCTCCAGTTCATCGAAGCTGGAGACATTAAGAATCTCGTCCTCGAGCACTGACTCAATGCGCACGATTCGATAAATCGGACGATGACAGAGATCGGATAGTTCACCGACCGGGATGAACTGATCGGGATGCAGTCCATCATCAACCAGCAACGCCCCGACCGACACCGCATCCCAGAGCCTGTTCACATAGTCTGAGGAATTCATGTTCTGTCGTCTGCTTATCAGATCGTCTTCCGACTCAAACTGAATCAGACGGGATAGATGCCGCAGCATACTTCTGTAGTGAAGCGAATTAGGAAAATCCTTTTCCAGATACGTGAGAGACGATGACTCGCTGAAAGCTCGACGAAACTCGATACTGTCCAGCTCCATATGTCTCTTGGAGAGCGAGTGCGCATGATTATCGATTACAACACAGTCCTCGAGATCAATTTTCATAACGGGTTTCTTTCAACTCCAGATGCGCAGTTGTTAACTATTGGCGAACTAAAAATCACAGTGGCAGCAGCAGTCGTTAGTACCGCATACGGTGCTGAACCAACTCAAAATCGAGATCGTTGGCAAAGGCACTTACTTCGGAGGTCTTAACTGCTATGTAAGTACCGAATAGAGTATCACCTAAGGCAGCCTTCAGATAGACGTCCGTCTCCAATTCGACCAATGCCTGATGAAGCGAGTCCGGTAACCTGTTGATACCGAGCTTCGTACGCTCTTCATCACTGAGAGAACCAGGATCGCAGTTGACAGGCTCCGGCGGCTGAAGTTTCCTTCGGCATCCGTCCAACCCACACGCAATGATCGCCCCCAGCGCCAGATACGGATTGACACAATTATCCACGCACTTTATTTCGATGTTGGTAGAGGCCATCTCGTGCCCCCAGTAAAGCGATGGCACTCTCACCGCTGCTTCACGGTTTTCATACCCCCAACATGCATAAGCAGAACTCCAGCTCTTCGGCTGCAAACGGCGATATGAGTTGACCGATGGAGCGGTGATAGCAACCAGAGATGGCAGATGCTCGACCACACCGGCTACAAAATGTTTACCGAATTCGCTCAGTCCTTCTTCTGCCCAGAACAGATTTCGCTCGCCGAACTTGTCCCAAACAGACAAATGAATATGACAGCCGTTGCCCGGTTGTTCCTCGAACGGTTTCGGTGCGCATGTCAATATCAGGTCTTGTTCGAACGCCACTCCTTTAATTGTCTCCTTGAGCAGGATGTAGCGGTCACAAGCCTCCATCGCTGGTGCATGAGGGATGCTGATCTCGTGCTGCCCATGTCCCAACTCCGGATAATATTGCTCGACTCCGATTTTCTGTCTATCGAGACAATCGACGAGCCTGTGAGAGAAACGACTGGCACGGTTCATTCCATCAGTACCGAAGCAAACTGTTCTGTCGATCGGTTCAAAAGCCCCACCTTCTCCACGCCGACCAAGCATGAATTCCGGCTCGAAGGCAACCTGGATAGAAACGCCAAGCTTGTCTGCTTCCTTTATCTGTCTTTCGAGAAAAGCTCTGGGACACATGTGCCAACTTTTCTTGTCGAGCTCGATCATGTCGCAGAGAACAGCGCCGGTGTTGGCAACGAACGGCAGGACAACGAATGTGCTCAGGTCCGGCACCAATCGAATCTCTCCCACCGCACCAAATCCGGTATCTGATTGCAACTTGTCAAGGCAGTTCATCGCAATCGATCCCTTTACAAGACCGATTCCCGTGTCGATTCTTTCCTTCAGCTTCGGCAAAGATGTCGCCTTTCCTCGCACCTGTCCAGCCAGATCAACAAAGAGAAAGCGAATAAGACTGAGCCCATACTTGTTGGCGACTTCAAAAATCTCGTCCCGGCTTCGTTTGTTCATATTCATCCAAATAAATCGACACAACATTCTACCGTGATGGAATAGCTAAATTCGATAGGATCAGCTAGAGTTGTCAATAGTTTCGCAAGCTTTTCAGCAGGGAAGAACCGTAATAGAGAATACAACTAACTGCGGGTTTGAGACCCGCCACTATCGCATGCAACCAGGCAGAATTCTCAAAATCTATTACGTGACAACATTCGCCCTGGGAATGCTTGCCACCGTTCCTATATCGCACTGGCTCAAAGTCAATGAACTGGGCGCGCGAGGCGCATTCGGTTTGATCCTCTGCTTGAACGTTCTTTTTATGATGCTACTACCCTTAATACTAGACTGGGCAGAGAGCAGATATCTCAAGGCACGGTTTCTAGCCCTCGAGGAATTAGCCAAAAACAATCCGCAATTGGCGGAGGTTCTAACCAAGCAGTGCAAGAAGCTTTCTATTCCCGGTATCAAGCTGGTAGTCGTCGATACCGCTTCAGAAGAGCTTCTATCGTACGGAATATGGAAATCCAATCCTCGAATCATTATTCCAACCGTCGTGCTGGAGAGAGCCGACGAGGATGGCATCATATCCAGTATTGAACAAGAGCTTGCCAGGTTCAGCAGACGCGAAAACGACGTAATATACCTGATTTTCGGCGCAGTCCAGGCACTTTTGCTGGTGCTCCTGGTCTGGATTTAGCTCCAGCGATTAATCCCTAGCCCTTGGACGGCGATATGCTGTCACCGGGTCGCAAATTCGTGCTCTTCAAACATCACTGATTCGAAAACGTCGAATGATGCTCCTTCCTGCCAGTCGTTCGCTGCCAAACCAGCCTTTCTGGATAGCTGGCTGAGAGTCTCTTCCAACGACCAACCGAACTCGGTAGCCACGTGAGGCAGAAATACTGACTGCCTGCCTTTGGCATAAAGAACTATGCCATGGCGACCGATCGTAATCATCTTGTGGGACTCGACGCGTACAGGCGGTGTGAGAACACTTATCTCGATTTCGATATCTTCGAGCTCGTTCTCCTGCACTGGAGTGAATCTGAAGTCTTTGGTGGAGGCACCTACGGAGTTGTCGATAACAGACTCGAGAAGAGGCTTGATAGGCCAGACATAGCCTATGCAACCGCGCAACTCCCTGCCAGGCCCATTGCCGCTGGCGTCCTTCTTTCGTTTAAAAAGGGTGACGAATACTCCCAACGATTTTCGCAGACCTGGGGAAATACTGGCTGTCAGCTCGCTAGACTCTAGTACCCTGCCCTCTTTCACCAGGGTAGTGATAACTTGTCTGGACATCTTGAGCAGTTCGACTTTCTCCGCTTCGGTCAAAAGTTTCTCCTTTTCGGGTGCCTCTTCCGTTTGCCAGGGAATCTCAGCATTCGGCTGGGAGAAAGCGATGGAAAGATAGGAGACTGAGTTTTGATTGTCTTCATATCCGGTGTCTCTGGATGTTCTGTAGCGCAGCAGGCTGGCTGTAGCGCCTTCCGGCAACATGGAGAGGAGCACGGTACAGGGGTAGAAACCACATATGGTGCAGCCGGTTCGCTTGTGGAAAGCGATAAATCCTTGCAAATCGGCATTCCGTAAGTGTTTGAACGCCTCCAGATCGAGCTTCCTCACATTCTCGTGAATCTCGCTGGAGAAGGGAGCGTAGTTGTATCGAGGCCCGTAGTGGGTAAAGTCGGAGCTTACCACTACCAGGTCGTTCTCTTTCATGTGACGTTTGAGAATAAGTCCGGCCATTCGCACATCGGATATATCATTCAAGGTTCCTACTATCAAGGGAATCAGCGGAACGCCATCGAAGTTATGCTTGATAAAAGCCAGTTGCAACTCGAGCGAATGTTCCTTCTGATGAACCTCAGGCATTTTCACGAACATCGGATAACTTGCCAGGTCGTCTATGGTCTGGCAGTCGAGCTCAATCTCACCAAGAGGAGTATCGAAGGAGCGGTGCGGTGAGAGGGCTACGCCCTGAAATGCGGCATAGTGACTGGGACCAAGCAATATGATTCTGCCTGGCTTGAGCTTCTTTGCCAGTTCGTAGGCATAAGCCGCCGTTCCGCCCGAAAACATGTATCCTGCATGAGGAACAACAAGCGCAAGTGTCGCTCCTTTTGGACTGGCATTGTTTTCCACAGGTTCTACGTTTAGCTCTTCAGAGAGATTGCTGCGTGCCGAGCTGAGAAAATCGGAAAGCTGAGTCCTTAGCTTTTGCGCATCCTTTTCGTACCATGTACCTGCAAAGTGCGTCTCTCGTTTCTCTACCTGAGTTTTCGGTCCGAAGATGTTCATAGATAGTGCTCTGGCCGGTTAAAGTGCCCCTGAAAACCAAAGAAATAATATCAGGCTTTCAACATTGCATCGAAGAAAAGCGCTCAATGTGTCTGCGTGTTTCTGTTCAGTCCAAGCCCAAAATCCCGGGCTTGCGAAAACAAGTGTCAGGGTTGCTCGATTTTACTTGCCTGGCGTGAGACGGATTGACACCGTACCGTCGCTGTCACCATGGAGATTCGAGGTGGAACGAAACTCGACAATCAAAGAGGCACTATTACCTGCCACCTTTGGCAGCGGCTCGAGCGGTAAAGATTTCACAAAAGCCTCATTGGCTGCTTGTTCTGCGGTGGTGTTACTGGGGTTACTGCTCATTCTTACGTCACCAGTGGTTCCATCCGCGTTCACTAACGTAGTGAGAGTGACAAAGTTGCTTCCTTCCGGATATTCCCAGCAAGAGTCGATCTTGCTATGCAGACGTCCGGCGTAGGCATTACACTCTGCAGATTTTGCGCTGTTGTTAGCAGGCTTGTTCTGCGCAATTGCATTGGGGACGCATGACCAGCCCGCGAAAGCAAGAAACGTTATTGCACAAATGAGATGGAGAAGTTTTTTGTCAGATCCGTTCATAAAGACGCTCCCGGAATACTAAATGAAACTCTGATAGAAAAATCGAACTTGAAACCAGTTTAACATCCTCAATTCAACGCTGGCTCCTTCTCCCTGAAGATGCCAAAGGAGGAGGTGTAGCCATGCAGAAAGGTGTTGTTTCCAATCGGCCCGATCTCTCCATTGCAGAAAAAGCCGCCCAGAGGAACCATGCCTAAATAGCTCCTGAAGCAGTCACTGTCGTGATTGGCTTGTCCATAGAGATAGCTGCCCCTTCCAAGGCAGGAAAACAGCAGGGCACCAGCTGCAGCTATGTCGCCTCCCTGTAGTTTCTCATCCCTATATCGCTTCAGCAAAAGGCGTAACTCGTCAGCCGAGCTTGAGGCATCTCGCACGTGAAACTGCACCGTTCTTGTGTCGTGGAGCAACTCTCCGATGATAAGAGCACCGGTAGTCGGTTCGATTCCAAGGATGTTGCGAACCAGAAAGTCGCCTGCCTCGACAGAGTCTTTCTTCTCGTCCATGACCATACCGAGAAAGACTGCATCCTTCGCCAGGTCGCGCTCGTGCTCGGAGAGCCCCTCAATCAGATGTTTGAGCGCCATAACAGCTGGCTCGCCATTCAGTTCGAAGAGCATGTTGCGCTTGCATCTGGTCACCCGCAGGGGACTGCCGACTGGTTTACACCCCTGTGCCACCACTGTATCAACCACCACGTTGCCAGCTACGGCGACGCCGACGACTCCATCTGAGTAACACTTGTCGTTTAGGAACATGCTGTTCTCTCCTGGTGTTCGTCCACCAGAGACCAGCCCACCTATCTTTACGCACTTTGGAAAGGCATAATCAAGACCTTCTACGAGTATGTTGGGGCGAAAGGAAAACGGCTCAGGCAGTAGGATAAAGAACGGTTGCTCGGCGTTGTTCACCCCTACGAGCTGCTGCCAACTTTCTGTGGAGTCGTCGAGATCCGGCATCATGTCGTCGGTAAGGTGGAAAGGAGTTATGGCCACATCCGGAAGAGAGGCAGCGGTAAAGGCGATGCATCGCTCTTGCTCGATCTCTTGTCCACCGCCGATAATTCCGCCGGCGGAGCAGCCGATGAAAACTCTCGCCCCAAGCTCTTCACTGACAATCTTTGGCAGGCTTTTGAAATGCCGAGAGTAATGCGGTGAGACAAAACCGAGCAATAGATCGACCTGTGCACCATCTAATTCTTGCCGCAGCTCGTCGGCGCATTTCTTGACAGCAGACTTCAAGTCCTTGAGATCGGCTCCCGCACCGTCCGGACCATAGATCGAGGACGCCCATCTCATAAACACACTCCTTATCCCATACCTGTCGAGTTCCGCCAGGCAATATTCTACCGCGCAGGCTGGATTTACACTTTCCCGCCGTTTATGCAGGCGCTGTCATTTTGAACGGATCGAGATAACTGGTCAATTCTTCTTCCGTCAGTTTTGTTTGCTCGCGAGCAATCTCTCTGACAGTTTTTCCCGAGTGGAACGCATCGTGCGAGATCTTTGCCGCTGCATCATATCCGATGGCGGGGACAAGAGCAGTGCAGAGAGCCAGCCCTCGCTCGACCAGTTCCGGCCCACGTTGCGTAGCTTGCAACCCATCGATGCACTGAGCACGAAAGTTGGCTACAGCGTTAGCAAGCAGATTGATTGACTGAAGCAGATTGTATGCGGCTACAGGCATCATGACATTGAGCTCAAAGTTCCCTGACTGGCCCGCCAGGGTAATCGTAGTATCGTTACCAATCACCTGGGCTGCCACCATGCATAGTGACTCGGCGATCACGGGATTTACCTTGCCGGGCATGATAGAGCTTCCAGGTTGCACCTCAGGCAGTGCAATCTCGGCAATGCCGGCTCTTGGACCGCACCCCAACCAACGGATGTCGTTTCCGATCTTGATCAAACTGACAGCGATTGTCTTAAGCACTCCGGAAGTTTCCACCACTTCATCTATGGTGCTCTGCGCCTGAAAGTGATTGCTGGTTTCGTTTATCTCGATACCAAGGTCTGCGGATAAGTGCTCGAGCAACTTGCCAGCGAACTCTTTGCGCGTGTTTATTCCAGTGCCGACCGCTGTTCCCCCGAGGGCTACCTGGCTGAGCCTGTTCGACGCAAAATCGAGACGCTCCAGGGCTCGTTCAATCTGCCCTTTGTATCCGAGAAACTCTTGTCCCAACCTGATTGGTGTAGCATCTTGAAGGTGCGTGCGTCCGGTCTTGATTACCGGAATAAATTCATCGGACTTCGTTTGCAAACTCTTTTCCAATGCCTGCAAAGCCGGTACCAGTTTTTCCTTGATATCAATCAATGAGGCAACATGAATCGCAGTCGGAATCGCATCATTGGACGACATTCCGCTATTTACGTGATCGTTCGGATGGACGAGTTTCCTGTCCCCGCGCTCGCCACCCAGGATCTCGATCGCCCGATTGGCAATCACTTCGTTGGCATTCATATTAGTGGAGGTTCCGGAGCCTGTCTGGAAGATATCAACCACAAACTCAGTGTCAAACTTTCCTTCTGCTACCTCAGCAGCAGCTTCAATCACCGCATCGGCAACTTTTGCCTCAACATCTCCAAATTCCTTATTGACCGCAGCGGCATACTTCTTAATCAATCCAAGCGCTCGAATAAAACTCCTCGAGAATCTCAAATCCGAAATGGGAAAGTTCATAACAGCCCGCTGAGTACTCGCACCATAGTATGCCGACGCTGGAACTTGCATCGCCCCCATCGAGTCTCGCTCTTCCCGAGTTTGCTTGCCTGCTGCCATTGCGCACACTCCTTGCCGAACTGACGTTTCAGTGATCGAACCGAATTTTAAGCGGTCCATCAACTTACCATGTTAGTTCTTAATGAAGAACTAGTGTCGATTCGAATTGTCTGCTATCGCGGTGCGTCTCTGCACTGGATATAGTGTCTATATACGAACTATACGCAATCGGGCATCAATTTAGATTTGACATTGCCCATGCAAGGTTCAAGCAACCAGCAAATAGAGTGCGTGATTGAAATCGCACTCAGTCCAGCACCTATGGCAATACCATGCTTGCTCTCCGAAATCTCTATTGGGGTACTTCCATATCTCGTCCATTCGGATACACTATTGTCTCTTAGCGGTGAGCACTCACTCCAGTTGATGAGCGCTTTGAGCCGAGGGGCCTTGTGGAAACGCCAGGTTGGCGCTATCCGGAAACGATAGCAAGTGAGCCCGCATCACGTCGGTATCTGACAATACGATGTGGTGAAATACTGTGCCTTTCGCAAGGGGCACGTCAGACAGTAGCAAATACGCCGCTTGAGATTCGTTCTGGGCGGTGTTTTTGTTTGTGAACTTTCTCTCCAATTCTTCTCGAGCGAACTGTGCCATTCAACAGTCGAGATATATGTATTGCCTATGCAATCCTGTGGCATTGCGTAGGCTGCTGTTGACAGGCAGTATTTATTTCACATCCATTGATGGTGATTCTTGAAATAGGTTGCCTGTCTCTTCGGATAACGTGCCCGAAACTCCTCGTACTGTTTGCGTAATCGCTGGTAGCGGCGTTCCGAC
>CAYTDR010000016.1:0-2066 GCA_964436185.1 uncultured Candidatus Obscuribacterales bacterium
CGCGAAGATCGGCCAGCGACATGTTGTGTCAGAGCTCATCAGGAGCGGCGCATGGCGTCGGTCTGGATGCGACTGCAGTGCATCGCCCCTGGTGCGGTCAACGCTGGATTCTTGCTTCCTGGATGCGATCGCGGATTATAATCCGGATCTGCTGAGCTGACACGGTTCAGACAAAATTGAGAAATACAATCTGAGCACAGGCGCAAATCGAACCGTGTAGGTCAAATGGTTCAGCAGAAATAGACACAAGCGTAACCGGCTTTGAATCTGCTTCTCGAACCAATTTAACTGCCAATTCATGATTAGCCGCAGGCGTTACTAATCCGAGTTACCACATCAATTTTCTTGGACGCTCTGTGAGGGCGAGACTTTTGTCTCGCTCTCTACAGGGATGTAGAGCCAACTTTGTCTTACGCAAGCAGCTCAAACCAGCGCACCGCAGATGACACCATTCTAATTTCTACTATCTTGCATAGTCGCACGAGTCCAAAGAAAAAAACCGTCGCGGCGGTCCGGGCGTGTGTGCCTGGACCGCTTTGAGCGGTTATCGTTGGCCGGGAGCCGGCGACGGTTTCAGTGCCGCCGGCTCCGTTGCGCGAGAGGGCAGAACGCCCCTCGACTTAGACGCGCGGCTTCACGGCGCGCTTCGTCCGGCGGTCGGTCCAGCGGGACGAGTACGTCTTCACCGCCCGGCGCGGCAAGCCGTACTGGCCGGTGCCCTTCTCGGTGAAGAGTCCGACGAAGAACAGGCCGGTGTCGTCCGTCACCTCGTCCGTGCCGACGAACTCGAGGTTCGGGGTGTGGTGGAAGCCCGGCGGCTTGTCGCTCAGGTCACGCAGCACGCACTCGCTCATGTAGGTGACCGCGGTGTTGGCGTTGGGCTCGAGCTGGCCGCCGATCTCGATGAACGGGCCGGTGTGGACGGGCTGTCCCACGTAGAAGCGCGTCGGGTCGGCGTCCTGGATCGACACCCAGCGACCATCCTGGTTGACGCAGGTCAGATTCTGTTCGGAGTTGCTCATGTTCATGTTCTCGCTTGTTGAGGTTTGGAAGCGCTGTTTGGTATTGGTTGACAGCGCTCTTCCGTGGTTGTTCAAAAAACGATTGTGACGTCGCTGCTGGCTGCTTACTGACGCCAGCCTGCATGCGTGCGACGCCGTGCCGACATCGACACCTCCCGTGGTGTCGTCGGCCGCCGGGACAGGCTGCGCCTGTGCCGGATGTCGAACCCTGCCTCGTTCCAGCCGAGGAGGCCGGAAGCGAGTTCCAGACTGCCGGCCGCCTCCTGGTACGCGGTGACCAGTTCGGCAGCCAGCGGAGTCTCTCCGGCCATCTCGACCTCGGCGGCGTAAGCGGCCAGGAGCTGTTCCTGGGCGCGGTTGACGTCGAACGGGATCTTGAGGGCTCGGGCGGTCGCCACCAATGCGGTGACCTTGCGGACCCGCACCGGCTCGTTGAGACGCGCGCTGAGAATCCCCTCCAGTTGACGAGCGACAGCCAGCTTCCTCACCTGGTTGTTCCAGATGTCTCGGCCGCTGCCGGACTTGCTCTGCCCGCGCGCCAGCGTGACGAGCAGCTCCTCCTCCAGCTTGCCGCCCTCGCCGTCCACCAACTCGTCGGCGAGCTGGATTGCACGCGCCGCGTAGCGCATGTTCTGCACCGGTTCGATGCCGTCCATGTGGTCGAAGAACCAGGCGCAGCTCGTGAAGGAGTACATGCCGAACTTCTGCATCTCGAGCAGCGCCAGGGCACGCTGCCGCACGCTGGCCGCCTGCGACTGGTCGCGCAGGTGCTTGGCGAGAAACGCATCCACACCGGCAGGTGAGAGCATCACCTCGATGTAGTCGTTCCTCGCCGCCCAGGGGTCGGTGAAGAGCTTGCCGCCTTCGCTCTCGTAGATGGCCGCCAGCCGGTCGCGCAGGGTGTTGAAGCCTTCGCGCATCGGCTGACGCCACGCCTGCTGCCCCTCACCGAAGTTGCAGCCGCAGTTGGAACGCCAACGGTCTTCGTGGTCGGTCCGGCGCCGGCCGCAGAGATATAGAGCCAGACGAAGCAAAACAGCACCG
>CAYTDR010000016.1:2076-5092 GCA_964436185.1 uncultured Candidatus Obscuribacterales bacterium
ACCCCGTGAGCGCAGCTCCAGGAGCTGCTTTCGTGGATCTCCACCTCGACTTGCGGCGGGTGCAGCTCCAGGAAGTTGGCGTAGTTCGTCAGGGTGACGTCGGGGTTCGTGCTCAGGTTGTCGATCACCCAGGCGAGGCACATTTCGCCGTGGCGGTGGTGGTGACCGTAGCTCTCGCCGTCGGTACCGATGGTGAAGTGCTGGACGTGCTGGCGACTGTCGTTGAAGCCGGACAGGACGCGGTCGCGGTACTTCTGCCCCGAGTGCAGCAGCCCCTCGAAGGCGACGGCCTGGCTGATAGGACCGTCGTAGAAGAACAGCGCGATGGTCTTGCCGGAGGGCAGCCGGCACAGGTACGGACGGGTCGGGTCGATGCCGCCCTCTTCCCACTTGTCCGCGTCGAGGGCGCGCCAGCGCTTGGCCTGACGGGGAGCCAGGATGGTGAAACTGATGCCGTTGGCAGCCAGCGTCTCCAAGGTCGGCGTATCGACAGCGGTCTCCGCCAGCCACATACCTTCCGGCTTGCGCCCGTAGTAATGCTGGAACCCCTTGATCGCCCACACCACCTGCGTTTCCTTGTCACGCTGGCTGGCCAGAGGCATGATCGCGTGGTTCCAGACCTGGGCGATGGCGTTGCCGTGCCCGTTGTTGCGCTTGCGGCTCAGGCGGTCACCGTGGACGATGGCAGCGAGCGTCGCCGGGGAGAACTCCGCCATCCAGGAGAGGAGCGTGGGACCGACGTTGAAGCTGATGCCCGACGCCCCGTAGAGGTTCAGGATGCGTTCGACGCGGCCGTTGTCGCCGAGGATGCGCGCCCCGCCGAGGCGGTGGTAGCACTCGTCGGTGATGCGGGCGTTCCAGTCGTGGTAGGGAGCCGCCGACGGCTGTTGGTCGATGACGCCGGTGAACGGGTCTTCCCGGGGTGGTTGATACAGGTGCAGATGGCAGGTCGCAAACCGTGTGTCTTTGCGCTGGGTTGTCATGGTTGGTTGCCTTTTCTTCTGGGAGGAAAAATAGGCGCCACCCAGGAAGCCCGGAATAAACCGAAGCACCCCGAGTCGACGACTGGCGGCCGCAGCCGCATGATGTCTGGCTCTTGCCAGGAAAGAAACTCAGTCCTAGCTCAGTCGATTTCTCGACCACGAGCCAGACAAGCCGACGCCCAGGAAACCGGTCCCTGGGCGTCAGCAACGTGATGCTGCACCGTCAGCGATGGCTACTCGAGGCAGCTGACGACGCTACGAGTCTCCTCGTCACGCCGCCGGCTTGGCTGCACACTCGATAACAGGCGCTGCCGCAGTCTGCGCAGGCGCTGTCGTGGCTTCAGCCTTCGGAGCTTCCCCCGCCTGGCTCGCGCCGGACGGAGGGGCATCTGAAGCCGGTTGACCCGCATTAATCGCCTTGATGAGTTTCCCCATCTGTTCGTAGGCGACCTTGGTGCGGTCTTCCGGGTCGTCCACGACGTCACCCATACGCAGAATCGTCAGCCCCGAGTAGAGCCCTTCAGTACCCGGAAGAGCCATGTGGGTCTTCATCAAGTCCCACGCTTCCGGCTTGGGCAAGTTCCAGGAGACAGCGTTCTCGCCCTTGATCGGCACTTCGGCGCTTTTCGCCTCAGTACCGACCCAGCGGACGAGAGAGCGAGCCAACGAGTTGGCGTTCCTCTCAGCACCTTCACCGTCGTCCATTTCGAGACAGGTGAAGTGGAGGACCACTCGATTGGACTTGCCTTGCAGCCCCTTGAAGAACTGAAGCAGCGGCTTGTAGCCTCGAGCATCCTTCTCGTTCCACTCACCGCTCGTGCGGATGAGACCAGCAGCGAGTTCTGCCAACCGGTCGCCGAGCACCACCTCAGGCTTGTCCTTCGGATTCTCAGCCTTCTTCATCGTGCCAGTGCGCCAGTGGATACCCGGCACCTTAGCTCCGATGTCGACGCCCTTGAAGCCCGAATCTTCTGCCCCGTAGATGGAGAGCGCCAGCCGCAGCATCTGATCGGCATGCTCCATCGGAACGCTGGCGTACCAGTCGAACAGGTCTCGACCGTACTGGATGCTGCGATGGTGACCACTACCGAAGAACTCGGTCGGGTTGGTCGGGGGATTCAACGACTGACCGGTGGCGATGCTGGTTCCCCAGGCCTTGTCGATCCCCGCTTCGGTTCCGTACTTCTTCAGCATCTCCAGTCGGAACGCACGCAATGCCAGCCGGCTGTAGCACTGCAACGCACCACGCGTCGGGTAGTCCGTATCGTGGTCGTGAGCGTTGTACGACGGGTAACGCATCTCACCAGCCGGCCCGAGGCTGATGTTGATTTCCGGGATATGCTTGGCCTTGGGTCGGTACTTGTCCCGGAAGGCCCGCATGACGTTCCCGTAGGTCTCCAGCATCAACGTGGTGGCATAGAACGAGACGAACTCCTCGCACTCGTTGCCCTGCTCGGAAACAAATCGAACGTCGCGCGCAGTAATCGGCCCGGGCAGCCAACCTTTCGCGCGAAGCTCCTGGATCGCCTTGGCCCAAACCCACTCACGAAGCGGTACGAAGACATCATCACCAACGTTTCCACCGCACTGGTGGAAGCTCTCGATTGGAATCCAAAAGAGCTTGTGGTCGATGATGTAGTCGGACAGCCGGTCGTAGTAAGCCCAGTTGAACTGCCCTTCCAGGGGCTCGATCAACGCCCACCAAACGTCGGTGGTGACAGCTTCTACGCCCAAGTCTTTCGACTTCTTGAGGTGGCGGCCAAACGCATCCCAGGCATACAGTGAGGCGTCGCTGTCCATGTCTTGTGGGTCTCCCACAAGCAGCGGCGCCATCACGTTTACCGTGACGGGTCGTTTGGTTAACATGTGATTCCTTCTGTAGGGTTAAAGCTCGTTATAAAAACTGGGACAGGTATTCACCCGTCGCATTGCTTTGCAGCAATTTCAAAGAGTCTCCTTCCACCTCTCGGTGAATGAGATTGGATTACTTGCTCTCTGGATGTGATGAATGCGGGTATCGCTATTGAGCGTGT
>CAYTDR010000016.1:5102-21352 GCA_964436185.1 uncultured Candidatus Obscuribacterales bacterium
TACCAGTTGTAAAGAGGGAATGAATATCTAACACTACATATGTCTGCATAATAAACAAAGACTCTCGGCCCATTCACCCCTTGAAAGCCCACACCCCCGTGAGCCTTGCCAGCGTGGCTTTCTGGTGTTTGAGATATCCCTTCAGGAACCTGTTGGTATCAACTAGCGATAGGTTCCGTTCAAATTTAATCCAAGTTAATATGTCTCACACTTAGCGTAACAGCGTTACCACTTGACGAGCATTATCAATCAACGCCGCCTGGGCTGTTCGATCAACCTTCCACATCTGCCGGCTCAAGAAAAACTTTAGTCAATCAGCAGGCAAGCCAATAAAGATAACTTCGCTCGTGGGTTGTAGAATCTTGGGACGCAGAACTTTTCTCACAAGGAAGCAACCCGGTGAAATTTCCCAGATCGAGCGGCATTCTCCTACATCCCACCTCACTTCCCGGCGCCTACGGCATCGGCGATCTCGGCGATGAAGCATTCAAATTCGTCGACTTTCTGCATCAATGCGACCAGCACATCTGGCAGATACTTCCGCTCGGACCGACCGGTTTTGGCGACTCTCCATACCAGGGTCTGTCCGCGTTTGCAGGAAACGCATTTCTGATCAGCCCTGATCTGCTGGTTAGAGAACGCTACCTGCAAGAAGAAGATCTCTCTCCGGCACCCAGATGGAGCGCGGAGAAAGTGCATTACGGCAAGGTCATCGACTTCAAAATGAGAATTCTCGCCAAGGCATACGAGAACTTCCGCAAGAATACCGACACCAATCTGCAGGCTGACTTCCTCAGTTTCTGCCATAAAAACGCGTTCTGGCTTGATGACTATGCACTCTTCCGAGTGCTGAAAGACAAACACGATGGTCAAGCCTGGATAAGCTGGGAGCCAGATCTGGCCAAGCGCAAAGCACAGGCAATCGAAAAAGCGACCAGCAATTTTGCAGAAGAGATTGAGGAACACAAGTTTTATCAGTTCCTCTTCTTCAAACAGTGGGCGCGTCTTAAAGACTATTGCAACAAACATCAGATCTCGATCATCGGCGACATGCCGATCTTTGTTGCCTACGATTCAGTTGATGTCTGGCGAAACCCGGAGTTCTTCAAGCTTGACGCAGATGGCAAACCGTCTGTGGTATCAGGGGTTCCACCGGATTACTTCAGCGCCACCGGCCAACTCTGGGGCAATCCTCTATATGACTGGGATCAGCTCAGAAAAGATAAGTTCGGCTGGTGGATCAAACGCATGGAGATGGCCCTTGAAACAGTCGATGTAATCCGCATCGACCACTTCCGAGGTTTTGCTGCCTGCTGGGAAGTGCCTGCAGGAGAGACCACTGCCCAGAAGGGTAAGTGGATACCGACGCCAGGAAAGGAGTTCTTCTCCGCCTTGAGAAATAAGTTTCCCAACCTTCCTATTGTCGTCGAAGACCTGGGAGTGATCACACCCGACGTGGAAGAACTGCGAGATGATTTTGGTTTCCCAGGCATGAGAATTCTACAGATGGGCTTCGGCAGCGATTCCGATAACATCGATCTGCCTCACAACTATATTCCGCACAGTGTTGTTTACACCGGAACCCACGACAACGACACCACTATAGGATGGTTTAAAAGTAAGGAAGGAGCGAGCTCTACTCGACCTCAGGAGCAGATCGAGTACGAACGCACGCGCTGTTTAGAGTACCTGCGATCCGACGGTAAGCAGATCAATTGGGACTTTATAACCGCAGCTTTTGCTTCTGTTTCATGTCTATCCATAATACCTATGCAAGATGTGCTCGGTCTGGGGTCTCAGTCGAGAATGAATATTCCTGCCAGCCAGGAAGGGAACTGGGCGTGGAGACTGAGAGGTGATGCGCTTACACCGGAGCTGATGGTCAAACTCAAAGGAGTAACCAGACTCTACGGACGAAGCAACGCCATCCTGCAGACAAACTGATCCAGCAGCGAAGAGTCGCTCCAAAAGCCCAGCTAGCTTGCTTCGAAAATTTGATCGACGCTCGTGGCTAACCACCATAAGAAGTTGGCTCTGCTAAATGCGCGAGGCATGCCTCTGCACGGAAAGCCGCTGTTAAACGCCTTCTACAGCGTCCTCCTCCGCAGGGTGTGCTCACCTGGTGACCCTGCCTGGCAATGAAAACTTGCTCGAACTCGAAGAGCTCAAGAAAGCTTCATTGCGGCAGAAAACAGCATTCGCCTTTGATATTGAGCATCTTCATGTGAGCTACCTCCGCTAATACTTAGAGGGGAACTCTCGTTAACGCTGAAACAGATTAAAGGAACAGCTCTTTAGAATAGGGCGTTTTTGTTGAATCTAGCTTTTGCTGCTTACTAGTGTCATTAGCGTAACTTCTCCATCTTGATCAGGATTCTCTATAGAGCCCCCATTCCCCCCTAATCAAACTCCGCTTTCACACTCTGTGAGCTGGTTCCCCACCGAACCGAAAGGACCCTCAATGACCATCACACTGGTGTCTCTCATCGGACTTCTCTTGTTCGCACTTGCTGTCGGTGCATTGGTTCAGAAACTGGTCTCCAGCCTGGCGACCGACATTGTCGCCTTCAGCCTGGGATTCGTCGCTCTGATCGCCTTGACCCAGCTTCCTGCCATCGCGTACCAGGTTCCGTGCATCGACATGGCACCGACACTGGTTACCGCCTGCGTTCTTCTGGGCGGTATTTTGAACGGCTATCAGCACCGTGACCAAAGACGATTGGCAGGCAGTTGAGCGCGAACGAGCAACCCCCCGGTTCCTTCGATACTCCGATCGCAACTTAAGACCAGGTGCGGCGTCGCCGCTGAAGGCGTAGAAAGCAGATTCATGTCTGCTGCCTGAAACGAGGTGACGCCTCCACTCCTGGTGAACGAAACGGAGCTCAATGCTTAGACCTTCCCCTACCCACCCCTTGCGATAAAGCGAAGGAAAATTATGGCAAAGAAGTTCTTCCTGCTCACCCCCATCGTGGGCAGTCTTGCTTGTGGCGCTAAGTGCCGCTTTTGCGTGGCTCACATGACGCCGGTCAACGGTGTCTCGATGAAAGCCGTCGAGCCCAACTGGGCGGCTTACCGTCAGGCCTGCAAGTACACGCGCGATCGCGGTGCACAGTCGTTACTCCTGACGAGCAAAGGCGAGCCGTGCAACTGGCCGGACCAGATTACAAAGTATTTAAAAGAAGCTGCTCCCTTCGGGTTCCCCTGCATCGAGCTGCAGACCAATGGCATCAGGATCACCGATCGCAAGCCGGTCACCGACGAGCATCTGCGTCAGTGGCGGGAGTACGGTCTCGGTCTGATCTCGATTTCCATCACCCACTATGATGCCGAGAAGAACCGGCAGACATACATGGGGGACGATGGCAGACCCTACATCGACCTGCCGCATCTCATCGCTGACCTGCACAGCTACGGCTTCCAGGTGCGATTGGCGTGTGTCATGCATCGGGGACAGATCGACAGCGAGGACGAACTCCAGCGACTGATGGACTTCGCCCGCACGCACAATGTCGACCAGCTCACCGTGCGTCCGGTCAACAAGCCCTCTGTGGCACACGACGTCGACGGCACCTCCGCCTGGACGGTGGAGCACTTCCTCCCGCCCGAGACAAAACAGGCCATGCTCGCGCATCTGGAGGCGCGAGGGAAGGTGGTACAACGATTCGCCTGGGGCGGCATTGTCTTCGATGTGGACGGGCAGAACGTGTGCTTTACCAACTCGCTCACCTCCGACGATGGCGTCGACCTCGGCCGTCAGCTCATCTTCACGCCGGAAGGCAAGGTCAGCGACGACTGGCAAAAGCAAGGTACCTGGCTGCATGAGTACGACTCGGAGATGTCGCCGACTGCACCGATATCATCCGAGCCCGAGCTCGTGCAACTGACGGTCAAGCCTGCGGCCAAGCCTGCGGCCAAGCAGTTTCTGGTGACCGGCTTCCATCCCATGAAGGCCGTTTACACCTACTTTTACCCGAAAGCGTTCGACATCGTCGCGGCAACCAGTGCGGCGTTGAGTCGTGAACTTTTCCAGGTGACCACGCCGAAGGCATCTGCAGAACAGCTTCTCAGCGGACTTTTCTCGCCACCGCTGGCGGTGCCGGCAACGACTGCCGGAAACATCGATCTGGACGAGATACACCGCCCGATCATCGAACGCGTGGTACGCGCCTATGCCGGTCAAGTACCGGGTCTGTCCGGGTTCCACTGGCAATACCCCGGAGCCGGCAGCTCGACGGGTCTGTTCCACCTTCTCACCCAGCTGCGCGTGAAGGGCGTTCGTCACATCAACGTCCTGCGCGGTGAGTACGAAGGATACGGAGCGCAAGCTGCCAACCTCGGCATGACCACTCGGCAGTACGACATCGACGACAAACGGTTGAAGCGCATCAAGCCCGGCTATTGGTTCGTCAGCAACCCCTCCGCGCGTGACGGAAACATTCTGCCGCCGGACTTCATCAAAAATCTGTGCGACCGCGGGCACAAAGTGGTGCTCGACCTCGCCTACGTGGGCCTGACCGCACCGACAGTCTTCGACATCAGCCATCCCAACGTGCATGCGGCGCTGCTCTCGTTCAGCAAGCCCTACGGCGTCTTCCGCCTGCGCATGGGTGGCTTCATCTTCACGCGCGACGAAGTGCCGTCGCTGTACGGCAGCAAATGGTTCAAGGACGTCGTGCGGCTCTGGCAAAGCGTCCGGCTGGCCGAAGAGATCGGGCCCAGCGGACTCTTCGACACGTACCGCCCGGTGCAGAAGTCGATCGTCTCCGCTCTCAACGCTCGCTACGAGCTGGGAATAGAGTTGTCCGACGTGCTCTTGCTCGCCCACATCAGGGCGGAACAAGCGGCCACGTTGGGCGCCGAACAGCTGGCGATGATCGCCCCCTTCAAGCGCGAAGGGCACTACCGGTTCTGCCTCACTCCCTACCTGGAGGAAGCAGAAAAGCAAGGACTGGCACCAACCGGTTGATGGCTAACTAAATGATTCCGGCACGGAGTGGACCACGCCCCAAGCGTCCCACTCCGTGTCCAAAGGGCCCATCCAGCTGGAACACGCACAGACACTGACTTTTCGTATTCGTGACAGCTTACTATAACGACTGGAAAATCCGTTGTTTCGTTCGGCTTAATCGACGTAGTCTTCGGTAATTACAAATTGAATTTCTGCGTGAGGATGTCATCGCCCCTGGTGGCTTTTTGCAGCAGTTTTTTGATCTCAAAACTTCTATTATATCTTATCGTTAACCCGTCCAGAAAAAGACAATGCAGAAGTGCGTCGCGGCACTTCTGCATCATCCTCACGTCATCCTGCCGGAGGCGCTAGGCGTCCGGCAGGGCTCAAGACCGAACAAAGTTCGTGACGCTTACTGCTGTTCGTTGCGACGGCGCTGCAGCTCGTCGCGGATGTCTCGCGGGTCGCGAGTCTGGGGACGGAACTTGTCCCAGTTGGTCTGTTCGCCGTCGCCGTCGTTCTTGTCGTCCTTCTTCACATCCGGCTTCCCATTCTTGTTGGGAGCGGCTTCGTCGTGCGAGTGGCCCTGACCGCTGTGGCCGTGACCGCTGTGGTCGCAACCGCAGTCGTGGTCGTCATCGTGCGAGGGCTTGGGGTCCGCCTTCACCTTCTCCTCGGGGTGACCGATGAAGAAGTACACGATCTCCGACGCACCCACGTACAGGAAGTAGAGGTAGAAGATCCAGACGGCTACGCGCAGCGCGCCGAAGGGCAGGATCCACGGCGACGCCATGACGCCGACGAGCAGAACCATGGAAACGACCGCGGTCGTGGCGGCCTTCTTCGAATCCATGCCCCGATGCCGGAGGAAGCCGTGGAACCGCTTCCCACAAATGGCGACACCGAGAAGCAGGGGAAGAGCGAGGATGAGACCGATGAACCACATCATGATTGATAGCTCCTATTGCTGGTTGCAGGTGAGGACTAATGTCGCTCTTACCAACCGAGCGACACAAGAAGGCCTATGAACCCTTGCGGGTAAACGACGACCCAGGTGAAGAGGGCCGCCAGTCCTACATAGACCAACGCGTAGCCGATGCGAGCCTTCGCACCGACAGCGAAGAAACGGGGATTCGAAGCCGCTTGCTGAGTGCGGAACTGAATCTCCGCCCACGCGAACTGAAGGATGAAGAACGCCATCAGCAGGTTGAACATGCTCAAACCGAACTGCATAAGCATGTAGAAGAACAGCGGTATCCCGAGGAAGTACAGTCGCCGTTCAATCGCCAGTGAGATGCGTCCGCCATCCAAAGGCGGCAGGGGGACGAGATTGAAAAGATTGATGGCAACGCCCCAGGCTCCCAATTGGAGAAGGAGATTCGAGCCGAGGATCGGCCCTAGAGCGAGGACAATCAAGCTGGCAATCCCACCCACGAAGGGGCCGGCGATGGCAATGAAAGCCTCATCGCGGGCGCTTCGGCAAGCCGACTGGTCAAGCTGTACTGCTGCGCCGAGCGGCGTGAACACCGGCAACATGACCGGGATGCCCAGGGCCTGTGCGGCGAAGTAGTGACCCATCTCGTGAATCAGAATCAGGAGTAGGATTCCTACCGCCATGCCCAGAGAGTTGGTCATGTAGAACCAGAACAACACTGAGACCGCAAAGCTCAGCAAAGATTTTGCGCGAGGATCATTCATATCCGTTTCTCTCAATTTCGTATTGAAAGACGCGGCAGTAATGGGGCTTCTTGGTGGTACCATGTACCGGTCGACCGGCTTTCGAGGAGCCGGTTTTATGATGACCGGAGAAGGTACGATGCCAAGCAACAACTATCATGAAGAGAGGCCGTGGGGCTCTTTTACCGTACTGGGCGATTTGCCCCACACCAAGGTCAAGCGGCTAGTGGTCAATCCCGGACAGCGACTCTCTCTCCAGAGCCATGAGCACAGAGATGAGCACTGGGTTATCGTGCGTGGAACAGCACGAGTCACACTCAATGAAGAGACCAGAGACTACCACTACGGTGACCATGTCTTCGTGAAACGAGGCGTCAAGCACCGCATCGCCTGCGGTGGAGACGAGCCGGTCGAGGTCATCGAAGTGCAGACCGGAGACGCCTTCCCTGAGGAAGACATCACCAGATATGCCGACGACTACAACCGGGTTTAGTGCGTGCTCATGAGAAGGAGCACGACAGCAGTCGCATTGTTCAAGCAGTGTGCCACGATCGGCACGTAGAGACTGCCGGAACGCCTGTACGACTCAGCCAGAATCGCACCGGCTACGAAGTAGGCGACTAGACCGCTGATGTTGAAGTGCATGAGCGCGAATGCTGCCGAACTGACGACCAGCGCCACGATGTTTGCGAGCAGTCTGCCCCGCTTCCACATCGACGAGCGAACCGAGTTGTAGAGGAAACCCCGAAAGATGAGCTCCTCAAAAATCGGTCCAGCGATGACCAGCACTGCCACAGCCGCAAAAGCCCAACCCGTCAGGGAGTTCAGAAAGGCAGCGGCCGGGTCGTGGGCAGCGGGCATCGGAATGAGGCTGATCAGTGGGTCGACAGCCATGAGAATCCCGTAGGTGACAAGGCCTCGCCAGATGGCAGACCAGGCGTTCCCTCCGAGAGTATCAAGATTGAAGCCAAGCAGTTTCCTGAGGCTTAAGCCGTCCTTCTTCAGAACGCGCCCCACGTACCATAGCTCGGCGCTAAAACCGCTGACGAACATGACGATTGTCGCTGTCACCATGAAGGTTACAGAAGCTTTCGGGTCGTTCAGCCAGACAACCAGGTCAGGCTTGTTGAGGATGGCAATCGTCAGACCGACAAAAATCAAAAGCCCTGGTATCAACGTCCCAATGAAGTAATACAGCAACGCAATTCCATAGGTTTTTGCAGATTTTGCAATGCTCCATGGAAAGTTGGGTTCGAGCCGTGATTCGGGCGAGAAAACAGTCGTCCAAAGGCGGGTAAACATGAGAACTCCAGCTCCAAAATCACCAAGCAAGAGGGAATGGGATGAGATATGTCTTCAGCGAAACGAGTTTCCAGGCACCTTCCAAAGGTGAGTGCGGTTTCGCTGGATGTTGGATATCTGCTGGTTTTAAGTCGGGTCTAAAGGTGTTTTTTTAAGGGTGGAGAAGTTCTCTCACAATAGAGTCACTCATCTCCTGTTCTCAATGTAGTCAAGGAGGGTGTATCAACTAATGAATTTAGACCCGCTTAAGACTCTCTGAATCTCATTCTCGGACGATCTATCGTGTCTCGGATAGGGCTATGCTCAAGAGCGTTTATGTGTTTCATCTCATCGAAGACCGGGCTGCTTAGCGCGGCTTTGCTATGAAGCTGCCAGTGGTTGCCAACATGAACGAGACAACCCACTTGTGAACGTGTTGAAAAGGTAAATTTACATGTTCAAGTACCAACTGCTCTTGAGAAATGAATACCCGTTGCTCTTTCATTACTAGGTCATATCCAATCGTCTTCATGGTTTCAATACCAGTACAAAACCCAAACTAGCAGTCTGAATCACACAGCTTACGTGTAAGGGGTAACTCCTGTGTCCCCTACCCACGGCTCAGCGTATTGCCGTTACGCTGGTGCTCTATTGAAACCCGGCATAAGCGATTCATCTGGTAACCAGGCACCGCCTCTGGTGCCGTCACATGCGTACCTCAGAGGTACGGAGGAAGTTGTATGTCGAAGTCAACGCGTAAGGCTTCTGTTGGGGACTCCCCGGTTAGTCTGACCTACCACATCACTGTCCGCATGCGCATGCGCCGGACAGGTGGAACCATCGCCAAGATTCTCACCTGCGTGGAACGGGCCGGCGGTGAAAACGGTGCGCTCGACCCGGTTCGCGAGGACGGAGATTACTCGGAACGTGACCTGACCATCGCCATTCGCGACGACGAACACGGCGAAAAGGTCGTCGAACGCCTGAAGAAGCTTACCAACGTCAAGGTCATCAACGTCTCCAACCCAGTGTTCTTGAAACACCTGGGCGGTAAGATCAGCGTCACGCCAACCATCAAGATCGCCAATCGTTCGCAGCTTTCGGAAGTCTACACGCCAGGCGTGGCTCAGGTCTGCCGGGCGATCGCGAAGAACAAAGCTCTTGCTCGCAATCTCACGATGCAGGGCAAGATGGTGGCGGTCATCAGCGACGGCTCGCGTGTCCTCAGCCTCGGCAATATCGGGGCGGAAGCGGCGCTGCCGGTGATGGAGGGCAAGGTGATGCTGTTCAAGCAATTCGGAGGCGTGGATGCGTTCCCGATCTGCTTGGGCACTCAGGACGTCGAGGAGATCATCCGCACGATCACGTACCTGGCTCCCAACTTCGGTGCTATCAACCTGGAGGATATCGCCTCCCCAGGTTGCTACGAAATCGAGCGCCGGCTGCAAGAGAAGCTCGATATTCCGGTCTTCCACGACGACCAGCACGCCACCGCCATCGCAGTAACGGCTGCCACAATCAACGCCGCAAAACTGGTCGGCAAGCCGCTCAGCAAGCTCAAGCTGGTCGCCTGCGGGGTCGGTGCTGCCGGTATGGCTTGCGTGAAAATGCTCATGGCCGCCGGCGTTCAGACCGTCATCGGCTTCAATGCCGTGGGAGCGGTCTACGAGGGACGCACGGATCTGACGGAGCAGGAAGCCTGGCTCGCTAAGAACTCCAACAAGAGCCGCTTCCAGGGCAGCCTCAGTGACGCCCTGGAGGGCGCGGATATGTTCCTCGGCCTGTCGGTCGGCAACGTATTGAAGACCAAGGACGTCAAACGGATGGCGAAAGACTCGATCGTGTTCGCCCTCGCTAACCCGGTGCCGGAAATCGATCCTCGGGCGGCCGGCAAGTTCGTGCGCATCATTGCCACCGGGGGTCCCTATTCGAACCAGATTAACAACGCCCTCGTGTTCCCCGGACTCTTCCGGGGCGCACTGAAAGCGCGTGTTCCTCGCATCACCGAAGAGATGAAGATGGCTGCTGCAATAGCACTGTCTGCCGTCATCGAAGATCACGAGTTGAACGAGCACAAGATCATCCCCGGTATGTTCGATGAACGCGTCGCCCAGTGCGTGGCGAAAGCGGTGGTCGATGTCGCGGTCAAGACTGGTCTGGCACGCAGGAAGCTGACCAGCGACGAGATCTAACTCACTGCAGCTATCTTTTTACTGGACTTGATCGGTCGTTGCGGATAGCTCCGAGACGCCGCTCACTCAAGGGGGCCACTATGTCGTATATCCTGGTTTTCCTGGGAGGAGCGCTGCTGGTCTGGCTTTTGTCCAGACTTGATCGCTCTCCCGATTTCGAGATACTGCTTGTGCGGCATGCCCAGTCCAAGACCAACACCCGAGAGATCAACTCGTCCGACGTCGGAGGCGACCACATGGTACCGCTCACCGAACCGGTCGGCTTCGATCAAGCCACTGCATGTGGTGCGAACATCGGACGAGACTTTCTCTCCGGCGCTCTCCTCTTCCGCTCTCCGTATCTACGTGCAGAGCAGACGATGGACGCGATTCTTCGCGGCGCTGGTTTCTCGGCTGCGGAGATTGAGCGGCTCACAATCGAGATTGACCCTCGGCTGCGGGAGATCGAACACACGGGCAGCGTGACAGAGTGGAAGACGGCGATGAAGTCGCCCCACGGCTGGTTCTTCTATCGCTTCCTCAAAGGCGAGAGTCCTGCCGACGTGTTCACCCGCATCAGCGACTTTCTTGGCAGCATGTTCCGCCTGGTTGCCCGCAAGCGTGCCCGCAAGGTCGTTATCGTCTCGCACGCCATCTCCATTCGAGTGTTCCTGATGAGGTTCTTCCACCTCTCGGTGCAACAGTTCGAAGCGCTCGCCAATCAGAAAAACTGCGAAGTAATTCGAATTGCGCCAGCGCGCAAACTGACCAATCCGCAGTTAACCTATGGCAAGTGGGGCGCAGTAGGATTGCGCTCCGCTGCCAGGGGCGACCACAACTCCGAGTGATCGCGCCGGATCGAAAAGGAGGAGGAATTGCTTCCTCCTCCTTCGGGTTCTAACACTTACTCGAGGAGATACTCATGGCTCTGTTCAAGGTGGCCCTGTTGGTAGTGGGAGTGCTGGCACTCTTCATCTTCCTCGCCCTGGTCATCGAGGATGTTCCTGATCTGTAACTTCCTGCTCCTGGTCATCGAGGATGTTTCTGAACGACCTGTTCTCACAACTAAAAGTACTCACATGGACACCAATCTGGCAACTGTCATCACTGGCGGTGGCAGAGGCATCGGCGAGGCTATCGCTCGTCGCATGGCCAAAGAAACCGCTGTTGTGCTGGTGGGCAGAACGTCCGCCAGCCTGGAACGAGTCTCCAACGAGATCAACGCTGAGGGCGGGAAGGCTCACTTCCTGGTCGGCGATGTCTCAGACTTCACTACCGCCGAGCGCTGCGTCGAACTGGTAGACAAACTTGGTTTACGTGTACAAAACCTGGTGCTTAACGCTGGTATCGCCAAAGGTGGCGCTGCTACTGCCATAGAGCGCCAGGTCTGGAAAGAGATGTTCGCCGTCAACGTCGATGGAACGTTCTTCTTCATCCAGGCATTCCTGCCGAAGATGGTCCCCAACAAGTCCGGCACCATCTGCATAATCTCGAGCATCGCCGGCGTCAAGGGCTACAAGTACCAGACCGCCTACTGTGCCACAAAGCATGCCCTTGTCGGCATGGCGCGCGCTCTGGCTTTAGAGTTCGCCAAACACGGCATCTGTGTGGTGCCCATCTGCCCGGCTTTTGTCGAATCGGACATGACCCAGCGAACCATCGACGGGATCAAGCGACATCGGGGGCTGGCAGATCCTGAAGCCCGCGCCATTGTCGAGGCGGTCAATCCACAGAAGCGCATCATTCCCGCTGACGAATTGGCGAATATGGTGGAGATCGTTTGTTCCGGCAAGGTAACCTCCCTCAACGGCAACCCGCTCATCCTGAGCGGCGGAGAGTAGGGAGCATGCCATGGACAAACGTCTACACATGCTGATTGACTGGGTTGGCGAGACGGCAAGCAAGGCACACGGTCTTGTTGTTCCCGTCAGTGGCGGCTCCGACAGCGCCCTGACGTTCTACATCCTCAACCAGGCTCACCCGACCAAGACTCTCGGAGTCTATGCCGGAGAGAACCTGCGAGCGCGTCAGTGGTTCGAAAAGACCGGCAAGGTCTCTTTCATGCCGTTGGATGCAGGCGGTCGCAACCCGGAAGTCGCTCGCATGGCGATGTTCCTCTCCCTGGCCTTGAAGGAGCAACGCTGGCTGGTCGGCACACGCAACCGCAGCGAAGACACGCTCGGAACCTTCAGCTTGGCGAGCCGTGTGGCAGTCTACCTGCCGATTGTCGGGCTGTGGAAGGCGGAAGTGCTTGAGCTGGCCGCCCAGGTCGGAGTTCCTGACGAAGTGCTGGCCTCGAGTCGTCGTGCCGACCCCGAGTGTGGAAGACCGGCAGAACTAGCCGAGATTCCGATCGAGTCGATAGACCTGTTCCTCAAAGTCAAAGAGGGTCTGCTGTCGCAAGACGAGCTCTCGGCGCTGACTACGGAACAAACGACGTACCTCGAACAGGTGTACACGAGCAACCAGTTTCGCCGCGGTCTGCCCACCCGAGGTCCGAGTCACTAGCAGCTCGTGCCTTGAGTTGAGCCGGAACACAGATGGAACGGAAAGCATAGGCTCTCCGTTCCGTCCCGGCGGCTTTCCCTATACTCAACATCAAAAATTTCAACCGTTTTTATTATCCCCTATCGTATGTATAGACATAGTACTAGTCGAGAATCCTTGCCTATGGGTTCGATTACTGGGCCTTATTACTTGGCCGTTCCAAAACGGAAAAATACGCTATCACCAACCCGTGCTTTTCACTCTGCCTGTACTTTGCAACACCAGCCTAATAACAGAAGGTGCTGGCTCGACAAACGAGAATGGGCATGTAGGCGCTTCCCAGGCTCTTAAGATGATTGAGTTTCGAATCCTGAGATGCAAAAGTTCCCAGTGGAAACAGGTAAGACCAGCTTGCCAAGGCAGTTTCGACGGTATCAACCACCTGCAAAGTGATTGCGCAGCCGCGAAACCTTGACAATATCACTAAGTCAAACTTAAGGACACCCTCGTAGAAACCAGCTGCGCTTGACTTCCTGGAGAGCCGAGCGGCATTGAGGTTGGCAATACCTAAACGAAATTGCAACAGTGCGGGTATCGGCAGGCTGGCAAGCGGTAGATTGGTATCACTCTCACTTGGCAATCACCCGCACTCAAAGGCTTCTAGAATCTTCCTTACCATCAGTCGTCGTCCAACCAATAGCTTCGGAACACGTGCTTTTAGAGCATGTCTCCCTGTTCAGGAATGAGTGTCGAGTTCCACACTCACCGAGCATTGGCTGGGCACCCAACGATAGAAAGAGCAGAAATGAAAACTCTCTACGCAGACGAGCCTGCCTTCCAGGGTGGCCTTTCGATTTTTCTTGCCGGTCCCACGCCCCGCGGCAAGGATGTCGTCTCCTGGCGACCCAAGGCGATTGAGATTTTGGAATCATTGAAGTTTGACGGAACCGTCCTCATCCCCGAGCGGCGAGACTGGTCCGTCAAGTTCGATTACACCGATCAGACCGAGTGGGAGTTCGCCGGACTCTCCAAGGCCACGGTTATCCTCTTCTGGGTTCCGCGCCAGATGGGTACCATGCCGGCTCTCACTACTAATGTGGAGTTCGGCTACTGGATCGCCACCTCACCCGACAAGCTCATCTACGGTCGTCCCGATACGGCTGAGTCGGTTCGCTACCTCGACTGGATGTTCACCAAGCGGACCACCGGCAAGCAGGTCCAGAAGACGCTGGAGGAGACCCTCCGGGCGGCTGTCGAGTTGTCTGGCAAATCTGCCGCCTGACTCGCAGCAAATATAGATTCAAGTGTCGTTTCTCACAGAACCTCTGCAGATGCACACTCGGTGTAAGGTTCACCGTTCGTGCCTGCAAAAAGACTCCCAGAATAAGGAACACTCCCATGAATCAAGCTCTCAGCACCCCCGACTTCTTGACCGCTGACTGGCACCTCGGCGAAGACCGTTTCGGCATCATGGCGCGTCCTTTCACGACGCCCAAGGAAATGGTCGATGCCCTTGTCGAGAAACACAACGCGGTGGTCAAGCCGGAGCAAGTGGTATGGATGGTCGGCGACGCCGTCTATCAGAAGGCACCCGAGTTCCTGCCCGAGGTGGCGCGCTTCAACGGCAAGAAGGTTCTCTTCCGGGGCAACCACGACAAGGTCTTCACGGACGAGCAGTTGGCACCGTATTTCGACGAGATCGTGGCTGAAGGTGACGGCAAGGTCCTCGAGCTCGACGGCGTCAAGTACTGGGTGACGCACTACCCGACCGAAGCCCGAGAGGACATGTTCAACCTCGTCGGTCACGTCCACGGCACCTGGAAGTTCCAGCTCAACTCGATCAACGTCGGCGTGGACGTCCATCACTTCAAGCCTGTCCCCGTCAAAGACATCTCGGGTTTCTACACCGCCATCACCAAGTTCTACGACCGCGACGTCTGGGCGGCGTACGAGCCTTGCAACCAGGTGTTCGCCGGCAAGCGCGGCTCGCAGGGACGCTACTTCAAGCGCGAGGGCGAGAAGTAAGCTGTTCGGTGAACGATTGACTGACACTAAACGGGCGGACAACAATAGCAAGATGCTGTTGTCCGCTCGTTTTTATTGAATTTGCGTTCCGGGCGATTCTTTCTTATCTAATATAGTATTAGAGCCACCCGTAGGAAAAGCAATGCTCGCGGATTAAATCAGTAGAGCGCACTTTCTCGGGGCCTCTAATTTATTGGTGCGGAGATTTCCGCTTGCTAGCCGGTTATGCGAATAGGCCATTCGAAGGTTTGAGTGGATCACGGAGGCTCAGCGATAACTCGCCATTATCGGTTCTGCAGATGCACGCGAGGCGGAAGTGTATTTTGCCTTTGACAACTCTTACCAGGGATCGCGAGTACATCTGCTCTATTCCGGCTATCCCGCTCTCTTCCTCGTCCTTGCATCTTGCAGGGCTTGAACGGCAGGATGTCAACAAGACATCATCGTTCTCCACCGCAGGATTTTTCAAAGACCTTCGCTCATAGACATAGACCTCTAAATCGTCCGCTCTTTTTTCGCCAGGAATGTCTGGTGGAAAGAATTGCGCCTTGAATACGGTTTGGCAGTTAATCCAATCCGAACAGCACACTAAAAAGGAATTATCGATGAAAACAATCATTTAACTACGCTTATTGATTTGAGCTTTCAAGTTTTCAATCCACACTCTCAACACAACACGCGAAAGGATCTTTCTATGAATCGTCATGCAATTCAGTTGGTCTGCAACATCCCCTCCATCACTGTGGGACTGGGTGTCTTCTTCCTCACTAGCAGAAGCGAGCCCCGAATTGTGGAAACTACAGGAGCTACTTGGCTCTTAATGCTCGCCGCCATCATTGCAAGTATGTTTGGTGTCTTCCTTTTGAGCCGCTATCTTCAGGCATGTTTCGGCGCAGGTACAACTGGCAAAATTGTCAATTTCCTTGCCCGGTTGGTGGGCTTTGCCATGGTTTTTCCTGTGAGCTTGCTGATTACCGAATGGCTTTGCCCGGACAACGTCATCTGCAATTATCCGTTAACAGGATTCGTACTCGCGGCTTCACTCAGCGCTGCAAATGTCATCAGCCAAGGGCTGGAGCAACTTTTCGTTCCCTCCCGATGACCGGAAATAAGATGTACGCGAGACAACTAGATGTCTGTGATCGCTCGCGTCGCCTGGGAAAGTTTTCGAACGTTCCATCTCCAAGCCATGCACCCAATAAAACAGTTCAACTGATTCACCGGAAACTTTCGTGGTCGGTCCGATGCCACCATGTGGCGTCTGTCGAAGGTCCACGGTTGAATCAATCCAAGAAACTGACCCATTAAATAAGGAGACACTATCATGAACGAGCCAATTCAAGTAAGCAAAGCCGGTAGACAGCTCACGCTTGTGCATGAGTTCATCGACGAAGGCGACTATACGCATGCCATCCTCTGTGCCTCCCAGGAGCAGCACAGGCAGTACACGTTAGTCGACTGCGACTTGATCAATGCCGATGCGTTTTGGAAAAAGTATCGGGACGTGGTCATCACGATCGATGGCAGACATGAGGAAGTCTACGTCGAGAAAGCCAACCCCACAGGTGGTGTCTTTCGCTTAAGCGACGGCGACCCACTCGGAGCGGAAAACCCGCCGATACTCATCTTCACCGACTCCCGGTTTGTCGTGATACCGATCA
>CAYTDR010000017.1:0-21079 GCA_964436185.1 uncultured Candidatus Obscuribacterales bacterium
CGGCGGTGGAACGCGCCTTCATGGAACTGGCATCGCAGGGCGCCGTGATGATCGACCTCGACGGAGCTTTCGGTGGCGACGGCAACCCGCGCGACCTGAGAGCTGACGTGAAGGACCTCGATGAAATTCTATCTGCCACCGGATGGAGTGGCATGAAATTTTTCAAGCGCATAGTCTATGAGATGAACTGCAATTGGAAAGTCTTTGTCGATAACTCTCTCGATGGCTGTTATCATTGTGTCTTCGCCCACGAAAAACTGGCTGGAGAGCTCGATCTGGGCGGGTTGAAGGTTAACGTGTTCAAGCGCGCCTCGGTGCAGTCGAGCCCAACCAGGCGTACGGACTTTCGGCTCGGTGACCAGGTCTCTTACTGCTTTCTCTATCCCAATTTGTTCATCAATCGCTACGGCAACATGATGGATATAAATATCGTCGAGCCGTTGGCTGTCGACCGCTGCCGGGTGATTTTCGACTTCTATTTCGACTATGAGAGTTTGGAGGACTGGGAGTCTCGCAAGCGCATTCGCGAGGATATGGCTTCCAGCCATCTCGTTCAAAGACAAGATATCGCTGTTTGCGAGTCGACGCAAAAGGGGATGCAATCGATGTCTTTTCGCCGGGGGCGCTATTCCTCGATGCTCGAGCATGCCTGCTACGCGTTCCACCAGTTGCACTGGCATGAGCTGCGCGGGTATACCAACTAAACTCTGGGTATACCAACTAAACTTTGCGCGAATTTTTCCTGCAATCCTTTGACCGCACTCTCTTGAGTCTCGGTAATCAGGTGTTTTTTTTTTCATCAATTCCGAGCATGCTTGCCTGCGGTACACCAGTTGCATGTGAGCTGCGCAGGGATAGAAACTAAACCCGGTGCGGATCATTGAGCCACAGCAGAAACTTCCTTTCCTCTGTAGCCAAGAGATCATTAAGCTCAACTGAATTATCAATGGTGTTGTCGAGTGATGATGTAGATTGTTCTATATGGTTCTTGATTTGGTGGCATTAGCGAGGCAGTCGATGCGGGTGAAAAGATAGATTTGCCAGTCATACACTGGTCGATAGGCCACGATTGAATTTAGGAAAATTCGAACCTTCTAACAAAAATGTGTCTTGGAACATTCAGCCATAATGGAGAACTCCATTATCGACAACAGACGTATTAGTTGTCATGGTTGGACAATACTGCAAGCACCCAACATAAATAAGGAGTGATGGTATGAGGAGATTCTTCGTATGTGCGATGGCGATCTGCCTGCTTGCTGGAGTGACGGTCCAGCCGGCATCAGCGGCCGGTAAGAAGCGCAGGTTGGCGGTATCCATATATGCTGGTTGGATGCCCTGGTATTATGCGAAGGAAAACGGAATTATCAAAAAATGGGGCGATCGCTATGGCGTCGACATTGACGTCAAGTATATGGACTACGTCCCCAGCATCGAAGCGTTCGACGCAGCCCAGGCCGATGCGTGTGTTATGACCAACATGGAAGCGCTCGACATGCCGGCTGCGGCCGGTGTTGATTGCTCGGCCGTGATCATGGGTGATTACAGCAACGGCAACGACGCTATTCTGGTTCGCAACAATCTCACTCTCAATCAATTGAAAGGTCAACAAGTCTATCTCGTGGAGAAGACGGTGTCGCAATATCTTCTTTGCCGTGCTCTCGAGACGGTGAAGTTGAAAGAGAAAGACGTGAAGATCGTCAATGTCAGCGACAGTGACATCGCACCTAGTTTTATCGCCAGCAAAACTCAGAAAGCAGTGGTTACATGGAATCCGATGGTGATGGAGATCGAGAAGAATAAGAGCGTGAAAAGAATCTTCGACTCTTCCAAAGTTCCTGGTGAAATTCAGGATTTGCTCGTGCTCAATACGAAGGTTCTCAAATCAGATCCCAATTTCGCTCGTGCGCTTGTCGGCGCTTGGTACGAGGTCATGGATTTGATGAAGGATCCCAAGGCACCCGCCTATGGCAAAGCCATATCGGAAATGGCTAAGCTCGCGAAAACAACCGCTCCCGAGTTCAAGCAGCAACTGAAGACGACAGCCATGTTCTATACGCCCAAAGAAGCGCTCCAGTACATGAAGGCCGCGGAGCTAAAATCCAAGCAGGATCTAGTAAGAAAGTTCTGCTTCGATCACGGATTGCTCGGTGAGAACGCTCGATCTGTTGACGTTGTTGGAATCAGCTATCCGGATGGCACCATACAGGGTGACAAGAAGAATGTGAAAATGCGGTATGACACAACTTTCTTGACTGAAGCCGCAGACGGAAAAATAACACTTAAGAAGTAACCGCAGTAACGACAACCAAAGTGACCAAAGGAAAAGTGGCAGGCACGTTCTGCCACTTTTCCGTGGGTCCTTTCGATCTTTTGAAACGCCGCTCTTGCTGGAACCATTGCGTTCAACAACACACATCCGTATCGGAATCTCCTCGCTCACGTGCCTGTTGGCTGCCAGAGACCAAAAAAGGCGCTGGGAATCAGGAAGAATCTAAGCTAGACTTGACCGTGGTAATCGTGACTTCTGAGAGGAACCAATGCTTCGTACGGACACCGTTCTTTCCACCTGGACGAAGCTGATCCTTAGTTTGATTCCTTTTGTTCTTGTCATCATGATGTATATCGGAGGGGCTTACTACCTCCGATACGAGGAAGCTCATCAAAATGAAGAGGCGACTGCTTCTTCGAAACTGATGCCACTGCCGGCAGAGATGTGGGACGGATTCGTGCGTTCTGCGTTCGAAGAAGATCGCGATGGCGAGCGGAGGCTGGTGGTTGATACCACAGCATCGTTGCAGCGATTTGGTTTGGGAATCTTTTTCGTTTCGTTCGGGGTCATCATTGGATTGTTCATGGGAACATTTCCCGTAATCAGTGCGCTCTTTTATCGATTTTTCGTCTTCTTCGACAAAGTGCCACCACTTCTTCTGTTGCCCATTCTGTTTATCATCTTCGATGTCGGTGAGCTTTCCAAAGTGGCGTTGGTAGTGCTGGGTGTTTTGCCGGGTGTGGTTCTCGATGCTTATCAGCGAACAAAAGAGATTCCGCGTGAGCAGATCTACAAGGCTCAAACGCTAGGCGCAAGCGAATGGGAGATCGCCTGGAACATTATTTTTCCGCAAATACTGCCGAAGATGCTGGGTACGCTGCGGCTGAACTTCAAAGCTGCCTGGACCTATGTTATCGCAGGAGAGAGCATCGCAGCGGCTGCTGGAATTGGTTACCGAATCTATGTCTTGCGGCGCTATGTGGCGATGGATGTGATTATTCCTTATGTCATCTGGGCAACACTAATAATGTTCGCTCTCGATTACGCCTTTCAGTGGCTTGAGCGCCGGTATAAATGGGTCGATCAGTAGAGAAGGCAAGAAATGAACTATCTGCTTGATGTGCAAAATGTGACTGTAAGCTATCTTGTCGACAAGCAAACGACCAAGACGGTGCTCAATAATATAAATCTGCGCGTGCGCGAAGGCGAATTTGTCACGGTCATTGGACCCTCCGGTTGCGGCAAATCGACCTTGCTCCGCCTCGTTCTTGGTGCTCAGTTTCCCACTTTCGGTGCAGTCTTAATCGACGGAAAAAAAGTCTGTCGGGTGACCCGTGACTCTGGAATCGTTTATCAGAGTTACTCTTTATTCCCACATTTAACTGTGGCGGAAAATATTATGCTCGGTCCGATTCTTGAGCAGACCACTTTAATTGATCGCCTATTTGCAGCTCCCTTGCTGGGAATAACCAATCCGAGAGGGCGAAAGAAGGCGTCGGACGAGCTGGCAGTTCACAAAAATGAGAAAAAATCGCTGCTTAAGTATTTTTCCGTACGTAGAGATGTTCTGGAAACAGCGATGGAGTTGCTGAAGGATATCGGTCTGGATGAGCATGATGGTGACAAGTATCCTTTCGAGCTGTCCGGCGGAATGAGACAGCGAGTAGCCATCGCTCAGGCGCTCATCATGCATCCGAAGATCCTGCTCATGGATGAACCGTTTGGAGCACTGGACAAAGCGCGACGAGAAGAGATGCAGGACTTCATCTTCGAGCAGAGCAAGAGTAAGAACATCACGGTCTTTTTTGTCACCCATGATATAGATGAAGCCGTAAAGCTCGGCACAAGACTGCTATGTCTCTCTCAATACTACACAGAATATGATGGCGGCAAGGCCTGTGGCGCCAGGTTCGTTGTTGACCGAAAAGTTATGGGCGGGGCCATGCCACCATCTGAGGTGGTGGATACCGAAGAGTTCAAGCTTCTCACCAAGAAGATTGCTAAAGCTGGATTGGATCCGAATTACAGGCAGCCGATGAGCGAGTTTGATCTGAGCCACGAAGATGCAATATCGTCACCAGGAGCGGTGCAATGATCAACCAGTCAGTAAGCCAATATCGTCCGCATTTTCTAGAGTCACTCAGTAATGCTTACTCCGAGCGGGGCAAAGGCGTAGTGACGCTGACAGGAGACGTGCACGACCTCTTCTGGTGTCGCGAGTTGGAGAAGTTCTTGTCTCTCGAACAAACACTCTATCAGGCTCTTTCCGGTATGTTCACCGTCATGCGGCTTGATATTGCTACTGGTATCGATTTTTATGATCACCGAGACCTCGCGAAACTGGCGAAAGTGTGCTCCGATGCGGACAGCCTTGCTATCGTGCAAGAGGAAAAAATAGGTAATCTTAAGAACGTCATCGCATCGACTAGACACAGCCCCTTGCCTGCGCTGGTGCTCCTTTCAGAGATCATGCAGTCCGTGGTCAAAGTGCGTCGGCACTCTGATCCGTCGACAAAACCAGTTTGTGCAATCCTTCAACTTTCAGGAGCGATCTTTCCCGCCGGAGATTTCAATCAGTTGAGTGAGATAGACCGGCAGCGTCTCGTCACTTTCTTGAATCTCATCGAGTCACCATGGTTTGTATCCAGCAATCATCTCATCGTCCTGCTTACCGATACGAGAAGCGAAATTAATTCTCGCATTCTGGCACTGCCGACGGTGCATTGTATCGAGATCAGTTTGCCCTCAGGTGATGAGCGGACCAGGTACATGGAATTTTTTCTGAAAGAAAACAAGATGAGCGCACCGGATTTGCTCGATGGTGAGCCGCGGGCATTTATTGATGATACCGCCGGCTTGACGCTCACCGCGCTGAAGGATCTTCTTGACGCGGCACGGCGAAGTCGTCTTCCGATCACTCGAACAAATATCCTGTCCGAAATCAATAACATAATGAAAGCCGACCTGGGCGACATCATTTCCATCTCCAAACCGGAACACGGACCGTCCGACATAGTGGGATACGAAAAGACCGGCACCATTCTCAAAAAAATATTTCAACGTTGTGAGAATCCGGAGACGGCAGTACCGGCAATTCTCGTCTCCGGTCCAAACGGCGCGGGCAAGACCTTTCAACTGGAAGCGTATGCTTCGCAATCTGGCAGAGTTGTGATCGAACTGACAGGGTTGCGAGGAATGTACTTCGGGCAAACAGATACTTTTTTCGAAAAATTGCGTCTCCGCCTGAAGACTTACGGCAAGATCTTGATCCTGATTGACGAAGCCCACACTCAATTCGGTAGCGTACATAAAAGTGATACACATGAGACGGAGAAGCGATTAGCGGGCAACATCATAAAGCTTATGGGCGATCGAACGATGATAGGCAAAGTACTATGGGCACTGATGACTTCCCGCCCTGACGAGCTCGATCCTGACGTGAAGAGCAGATCGCCGATTCAAGTTCCAATATTCGACATGGCCGGCGAGGAGAGGAAGCAGTTTGTCAAGGAACTATTTTCGCGACGGGGAATTGAAATACCGGATGGAGACATCGAGCTCGTTTTAGAGAAAACAGAAAATTACTCATCAAGAGACTACGATTTCTTGATCAAAGAAGTGAAAGGATCTGGCAGCGAGTCAGTTCTGGAGACGCTGGACGTTTGGCAAGCGAGCGCATCCATACTTCGCCAAAGGCGCCTCCAGACCCTAATTGCAGCTCAGCACTGCAGTTATCCCAACTTGATTCCGGAAAGCCTGCGAAGTTTGATCTCAACAGGTCAGTTGGAGCGTGAGCTAGAGCAACTAAAACTTTTATTCCTGCACTAACAGAAGGAATGCGATTTGTGTTGAGAAGAAGAACGTTGCGGTGCGCCGAACTCGAGACTTAAGCGCGAATGTCAGATTAATCTGATAAAGCTTTTCTCCGCTAATTGACTGCAGGCGAGCCTTGGCGTCGTTGTTTATGCGCTGATTTGAGCGAAAATTTCTTGACTCGTCATATGCTTCAGACCCAGTCGTGAAAGGGTTCTTCCTGACGTTCTAAAGTCTTCGCCTGCCAGCACTGATGTGAAAGTGATGATCGATTCGAGAACAGGAACAGCGATTCCTGCTTTAGCCGCCAGTTCGGACGCTGGAACAAGAGTGCTGGAGACATCTTCATACAAGAATCGATGATCTAGTCCGGAAGGAGAGTAGCTATGCTCGTAGTTCGGCACCGTGCACATTGCGTCCAGCAATGACTCGGTGCTGCAGCCATAGTATCGGTTGAGCAACTCCTTCATCGGTAGCAGATCGGCACCGTATGCACGCGCTATTTGAGAGAATTCCTGTTCCAATTGTTCGAGGATGACCACTGTGCGCTCAGTCATGCCTTGCCAATAGAATTGGAAGGTGGTGCCTCTGTCAATGGTGTTCATATTTGCAATCATTATGGGAGCATGTGCGAGAGCGCCGAAGTCCGTAAGACCTCGTTGAACCAGGTTTGTTGCCTGTTCCAGATTTGGAAAGAATTTCGTGATTGCGTCTGCGTACTTGACCGTATCTGAATGCTGAGTTGCCGAATACAACGTCCAGTTCTTGATTCCCTTGATCCAGATGCTCCCGTCGGGTTGCAGCCTGCACGCAAACAGTGCATCGGTTTCCAGTACAGGAATGTCTGGTTTCCCCATCTGGGCCAGGACGTGCTTAACTTCTAACGAACCACCCAGTTTGCTGGAAAACAGTATGACCTTGTGGTGCGGTTGCAGGAATTTTGCTAGTTTGCTAGCGATGTCACCATATGCGGTGGTGACAGTGGCCACAAAAATGAATTCGTTTTGATCCAAGAATTCTTCACAGGACGAAGTGAGGTTGGCGATTGGAAAGCTTCCTTCCAGCCTGCCTGTACTCCGAATCTCTCTCGTTTGTTCCATGACTGGAAGTCTGCTCACGTCTCTGGCGAGAAGCGAGACAGCGTGACCCTGGTTGGAAAGATATGCCGACAACGCACATGCGGAGCTGCCGGAGCCAACGATCCCCACAGAGGCGATTCCTTTGTTCGAAATTGTGCTTTGGCAGGATTCGACTACTTTTGCATGTGAGTTGGATGATTGCGGATCGGTTTTATTTCCAGCAGGCCGAGTGGATACCGCTGGCATTCGTAAAAGAGCCGCGAGGTTAGGCCGCTCACCCCAATTGAATGAAACGGTTGGTCTGAAGTGACTGAGGTTCCGCGAGTTGGTCAGGTGTGATTCTTGTTGCGAACGAATGATCGCAGCACTAGCCGAACTGACAATCTCTTCTTCTTGTCTCAGCGAGGGGAACGAGCCAAACTGGCCCGCCGATCTATCGAGTTGCATGGCAGGGATCTGTCGGTTTTCGATACGTTGTTGTGAAGCGAGCGCCAGCGTTTTATTAGAACACCGGGTGGAGTCAATTAATCAGTATAATGGCACTGAGAAATATATCAATCGGATATTTTGCAGCATGCAGCTTGCAAATCTCGTATTCATCAACTGTTGGCAATTCGGTGTTACATTAAATCCGGTCGGTGTGGTCCGACGGTAGTTGAGGCGATCGCCTCATGTTAAACTATCGCGGTTCAAATAACAGGGCATTTGTCGGCGCTTGGCTCGTATACCGACGATGCTCTGTTTGGCAATTATGCAATTTTGATTTTCCAATTCGGTCGCAGAAAAGGCGTTCACTGCGTCGCGGAAGTTGTTCATGCGTCGCTTAAGATCACTGCTTCGCATAAGGGTCGATCACCACCTCATAAAAGTTGTTCGCTCGTCGCAAAAGGTCATTGTCAAGCGCGAAATGCTAGCGTATACGGTTGCCAGCTGCTCTATAATACCCGGTTAATCTTTGAGATTGGCGTTCAAGACCAACCCTTTACCGGAGCTCTGATGTTGAAAGCAAGAAATGGATGGAAAATTTTCGCTGGCGTTGCTGCATTGTCTGTGGTGTCAGTTGGTGCTCTTTGGGCTCAGGGCGACAATGCACCAACCAGTTTTATGCCTGTCGACCTCAAGGAGAAGCTCTCCAGTGTCATCGCTCGCATGTCGGCTGCTAAGCCGGAAATCGAGCAAAGGCAAGCCACACTGCTCAACCAGCGGTATGATCTCGGCAACAATCCTGATAGCGAATCTAAGATGGATCGGAGCAAGCCTGTGCAATCAGGTGTTCGAGTGAAGCTGCCTGCTGGAATGACTTGGGAAAAGTTAGGGCAGATGACTCCTGAAGAGATTCGAGATAAAGATGTGTTCCCAATCGGCTTTCTTCCATTGCCTCATCCGAATCATCCTGAAGGTGGGATGCTCTTTCCGAAGTTCCACATTGATGAGATAAATCGCCAGGAGAAGCGTGATCTTACTCGTTTCGATCTCGATTTCGATCTACCCGATCATTTTATGCCGGAGTTTCCCCCGGCTATTTACCTGACTACCCGGCCGGATCTAGGTGATGTGTCCCGAGGCAAGCTACTTACCATCAACAACTACTACGAGATGTTCAACGGCGTACTCAATCCGAAGCAACTGGAAGGAATGAGGTTGCTTTTGACGCCGTTCTCGCAGCAACAGTTCAACCTCACCGAGGACAGAAGGACTGTGGAGCCCAGCCGCGGCGTTAGCTGTCTCGATTGCCATGCCAATGGTGGCACAAATGGTGCTACGCATCTTGTCGGTGATATTCGACCGCAGGAGTTCAGGCACCGCATCGACACTCCCGCATTGCGTGGTGTCAATATTCAGCGACTTTTCGGATCGCAACGAGCGCTCAAGACTGTAGAGGATTTCACCGAGTTCGAACAACGTGCAGCGTACTTCGACGGCGATCCCGTCATAGCGACCAAGAAAGGTGTGAACATTCTGGAGCGTGGAAGCCAGGTCCACTTTATGGCTGAGGTAGAGGAGCTCTTCGACTTTCCTCCCGCTCCCAAGTTACGTTGGGACGGAAAACTTGATCCTAAGAAGGCTACTGCCCAAGAGCTTCGCGGACAACAGGTTTTCTTCGGCAAGGGGCAGTGTGCTGCTTGCCACACCGCGCCATACTATACCGACAACCTTATGCACAATCTCAAAGTGGAACGATTCTTCAAACCGCACATGATCAACGGAAGAATGGCTAGCGCTGATGGTCCGATAAAGACCTTCCCTTTGCGGGGCATCAAGAGCACGCCACCGTATTTGCATGATGGCAGGCTTCTCACTCTCGACGATTCGGTGGAGTTTTTCAACATCGTGCTGGAGACGAATCTTACGGGTGAAGAGAAGAAGGATCTGGTTGCCTTCCTCAAGACCCTCTAAACAAAAGCTTTCGCTCGGATATTCCCGTCAGTTTCTTTGCTGGCGGGAATGTTGCTTTATGGCATGCCGGGCGACGAATAATCCTTGTGACTCAAGGGGCAACGGTTGATTGAAACGCCCTTGCTCCAAGCAGGATCGGGATTCCAGCGTTTGGAGCGCTTACGCTTTGACAATTTGTTTGATAAGATCGATCAATCGAGTCCTTAGACTCTTAGTACTTGTCTGGATTATGAGAAATGGAATCCGCTGTTAGTTATCGAAAGGAGAAGCCATGCTCATTCTGTGGGCAGGCTGAGTCTGACGCGAAATCCATGCTGACAGTCGGTAGCACAGGATTGCAAATCTGCAGCACCTGTGTTGAATCTCCGAGCCAGGAGCCGTCCAGCTTGAGGGCATTATCCTGTGCGCTCTGTGCAAAGTGCCACTATCAGTTGAGGACGACAATCGAGAATCCTCGACTCAAAGTGTGCGAGTCTTGCATCAGACGATTCAGGAAGCAACTGTCCGCCATGCAAGAGATGGCAGATCAAACAGCACATTGCTCTTTCTGCCTGAAGACTCGAAACAACGTTAGCAAACTGATAGCTGGCGACAGAGCATATATTTGCATCGAGTGCATAAGTCATTTTCATGCCGGTACTGGAGGGAGTGCGTAATAGCCTCTCCTTGCCTGACGTCACTAAACAGAGTTAGCAAACTGACTGATAGCTGGCGACAGCGTGTGAAGTCGCTTTCACGCCGGTGCTGGATGCGCGGTGGATAGCCCAACTCGTTTGCGGGTTCTGGCTTTCGCCGTTAGCAAACTTATAGCCTGCGACAGCTCATACATTCGCAGCGAATGCATAAGTTGATTTTCACGCCGCTGCTGGAGGACGCGCCTAGCTGCCCAACCTCTCCAGAAGCAGTTTGTGGAAGTGGTGTACGCCAGCCTCCCAGCGCGGAGAGTATCGTCCACGGTGATAGAGTCTTGACTGAATTCCCTTTTGCACGAGCTCTACGACTTGCTCATCCTCGCGCTGCGTTCTGTCCACGCCTTCAAGAGAGTACGAGCCCATTTTTGATTCGTCCCAGATGTATGTGAGGAATTTGACCACGCAACGGTCGACTGACACAGGGTTGACGATGTTAACTGACAACCCCCATGGATAGAAGTTCAGCATCGTGTTCGGGAAGAGCCAGTAATAATAGGCAAGAATTTTTTGTCCGTAGTCGGGCGAATCGGCGGGAAGATCGAAGCAATCGTCCGTGTCGGATCCGATTCCAATTTGAAGTGTAGAGAATGGCTGCACTTCGTCTCTGTATTGTTGAACGTCCAGCAATCTGGCCAGCTCCGGATGTACGTATGGAACGTGGAAGCCTTCCAGATAGTTGTCCACATATAGTGCCCAGTTGCAGTTTACATAATAGTCGCGGGAGCCAGCTGGATCGAATTCGAATTTTTCGAGCGGGAGCCAGTACAAGCGCCGTTTCATGTCACCGATTACTTCGTCGAGCTTGACACCAGGGGCGATACTACAAAAAATGAACTTACCCCATGTCTCCATCTGTGCTTTCACCAGGTTGTCTTCTTCGGTGGGAAAACACTTGGCCTCTTCAAAGCCAGGGGCGGAGAGGAAGTTACCGTCGAGCCCGAACCGCCGACCATGATATCTGCAGCGCATTGTCTGAACGTTGCATTCGCCTTCAACGAGGATGCTGCCGCGATGGGTACAAACGTTCGACATGCAATGGATGCGGTCTTCCTGATCGCGAGTGAAAAGCAACGGCTCGTCCAGGAATCCAGGCGCCAATGTCCAGGGAACAACTTGTCCGGGACACTTGAGCTTGTCGGTATCGAGTGCGAATTGCCAGCTCGGGACGAAAATCCGTTCCTTCGCAAGCTCGAATACTGCCGGGTCTCGATAGAAGCCAGCAGGCAAGGTTCGCGCGGTATGCACATCGTCCAGCTGCATGGCATCGGCACTGTAATCAGCTTTGGGTGAGGTGTTGGCAGTGCCGGGCCGTTTATCGAGAGTTGTCTTTTCCATCCTGAACACCATTTGATTGAATTGAGGAACAACCCATTCATGGTACAGCAAGCGGTATCGCGGGTGTAGTGTGGATTCGCGCGATCTGGATTGGGTCCTTCCGTCAATCTTCTGAAATAAACTGCTAATCAGGAACTCGGAAAACGCACTGGTTTCGGCTGATTCGTTACATTCGCTCACTGTTTCGGATTAGCGATTTTAAAGACTCTGGCACGCTTTAGAGACGATTTTCGAACTGTTCGGCTCGCTTCAAATGTTCCTTTCTAGTGACTCGTTTGTCACCAAATCGCCCACAGGTTCGTAGTTTCCCCCTCGAGGGTACGAGGTGGTCACACTTGTGCTGTTGAATGTGTGCAATATCCAAATCGCCAAACCGAGCCCTATTATTGGCGATTGTTCCATATAAATAAGGAGCAGCGAATGAACCCCGAAGTCGAAGTCCTAAACAATAATGATCAAGCTGACAGCGTTGCAACCACCGGTGGTGAACCGTCCGTTGAAAACGACCGATTCGATGAGTTCAGACTGAATCTGAACCGCGACGCTTTCCACAGTATTGATACTGATTCAAGCAATCATCTTTCGCTCGCGGAGTTGCAAATTGCTTCGACCAGTGAGGAGTTTTCCGTCGAGCAAAAGGAAGCAATAGCTGGCCTGAAACAGCATCTCGAGAATGCACCGAAGATGGAGACCAATCTGGGAGTAACCTTTCACCCCGTAATCGGAAGTTGGTTCGATCGTAATTTCGCCCAAGATCAGATATCCGTGCAGGACTTCAATATTATTGACGCCAACAAAGACACATATCTTTCTCGCGAAGAGTTAGTGCAAGCCAATGATTCCGCCGAGCTCTCTCCGATGTCGAAACACGCGGCTTCGATATTGAAGGAGGAGATCGATATGCGGGTCGACGATCCGCTGTTTAAATCCAGTGATGTGAAGATCAGAGATTGGATTCGTACTCCTGAACAGTCGGAGGCCCAAGAGAAAGCAGAGAAGCTGGCAGACAAGATTGCAGGCAGGCTTTCGGCAGGTACGGTGAAGCCGGATAATGCTTTTGGAGTTCTTTTCCCTCGGAGCTATTCCGACATTCAGAATATGTGGAACACAGTAGAACGACTGCCCGGCGATCCAAAAGATACGATGGAACGGCTGATGAACAAAGAGCTTAGAGATACCGGGCATGAAGTGAAAATTTACAGCTCGTCGATAAAGGGTGCCCCTCCGTTACCCTGGATTCATAATGTGAAAGCTTTCATGAGTATCAATCCTCGCTCCGGCGAAGGTCGTTCTCCCGCTCTGCAGCTGATGGGCCGCGGCGTCATCGGTCTCGGGCATTCGTTTGACGCGCGAAAAGACTAAGTTTTTCTCCACTAAGAGTAGCGATCGGCAGGTGTGAACGAGTACAGGGCTCGTTCACACTTCTCATCATGAGGCTCCGTCTTAAAAAGATCATTCTCTGTGACGAAGAGCCGTCCTTGCTTCACACAACAATTCAGATGACAAGATACTTGATATGATCGATCTTCCCTTTCAAACTGTAGGAACTTATGACTGAGCACAATAAAGGCGGAGAGTCCTCCTCTGATAGCAATCGACGTATCATTCGCATGACGAGCGAAGAATCTGCCTCTTATAAGGAACGCAAGAAGCAGCGTGAAAGTGAGCCCGCAGAAGGTGGTGAAACACAAGAGCAAGAATTTGCTAGAACGCCTCGCGGTCCCGGCAGGCCAAGACCCGCTAATACTTTTCTGCACTTGAGTCGTCGTGTGCTCGATCTGGTCACTGAGTTTGCAGAGGAAGCGGAACTTTCAACAGAACAGTATCTGGTAGAAGTCATAAAGTATGTGGTGTTCGCTCGCGCGGATAGGCTGGGGATGAGCGGCAAGGACAAGTACACTTCGGAATTTGTTACCGAGGACAGAGTAAGAACGGATACCTGGAGACCTGGATCAGAAGCTGCCGAGGGCGAGAAAGCAGAAGGCGATGCCTCTGAACGCAAGCCAGTGACTGAGGGAGAAGACGAACTTCAAGCTCGTCGTCATGGTAGCGCGGATGGTGACAAACGTTTCGGTTCAGAAGGTGATGCCGAGCGAAAAGACAGATTTAGTGAAGATCGCGGTGGACGCGCCGGTGGTTTCGGCGGACGACCCGGTGGTGGCGGCGGCCGTCCCGGTGGTTTCGGTGGACGACCCGGTGGTGGCGGCGGTGGCCGTTCTGGTGGTTTCGGCGGACGACCGGGTGGCGGCGGCGGTGGCCGATCCGGTGGTTTCGGTGGACGACCTGGCGGTGGCGGACGAGCCGGCGGTAGTGGTGGCCGTTCTGGCGGTTACGGCGGCGGCCAAGGTGGCGGTGGCGGACGAACTGGTGGCTACAGCGGCGGCCAAGGTGGCGGTGGCGGACGAACTGGTGGCTATAGCGGCGGTCAAGGCGGTCAAGGCGGTCAAGGCGGTTACGGCGGCGGCCAAGGCGGCGGCGGCGGAAGAGCTGGTGGCTACGGCGGCGGCCAAGGTGGCGGCGGCGGAAGAGCTGGTGGCTACGGCGGCGGCCAAGGTGGCGGCGGTGGACGAGCTGGTGGCTATGGCGGTGGCCAGGGTGGCGGCGGTGGACGAGCTGGCGGTTACGGCGGCGGCCAAGGTGGCGGCGGCGGAAGAGCTGGTGGCTACGGCGGCGGTCAAGGTGGCGGCGGTGGACGAGCTGGCGGTTACAGCGGCGGTCAAGGTGGTGGCGGCGGAAGAGCCGGTGGTTATGGCGGCGGTCAGGGTGGCGGCGGCGGAAGAGCCGGTGGTTATGGCGGTCAAGGCGGCGGCGGCGGAAGTGCCGGTGGCTCCGGAGGCCAAGGCGGCGGCGGTGGAAGCTCCGGCGGTTACGGCGGCCCAGGTGGCGGCGGTGGCGGACGAGCCGGTGGTTTCGGCGGTCGAGCTGGTGGCGGTGGCGGACGCGCTGGTGGCGGCGGCGGACGTGCTGGCGGAGGCGGCGGACGCGCTGGTGGTTTCGGAAGAGCTAGTGGTGGCGGTGGAAGAGCCGGCGGCGGACGAGCTGGTGGTTTCGGCGGACGAGCCGGCGGTGGCGGCGGACGAGCCGGTGGTGCCGGACGCTCTGGCGGCGCCGGACGTTCTGGCGGTGGCGGACGAGCTGGTGGCGGTGGCCGAACTGGTGCATAGCCCCAGGCAAGGCACCAGCGAAATCGTGCATCTTTATCGACGAAAACTGACGATTTCAACACAGGTCGACATCGTCTCCGACTCGATGAAGGCTCACATTTTTAACTCAGTCGCGGTGTGAGTCTGGAGCAGTTAGCGTTTGACGTTCAGTTTTGTTGCACCATTGAAAATGGTCCCTGAAAACGGATAAAACACAGACAGTTTGCCGATCCGCGAGTATTCCTCTTGGCTCATTTATCTGTTGCCTGTATGCTATGCTGCGCATTATGTGGATTAAGAACGAAACGAAAAACTCGATAGCTGGCGCTCTTGTCGTACTCCTGTCTTTAGGTACTTGCGCTGCATGCACGAAACTTGAGACACCGACGAGCGAGACGACTCAGCAGGTAGCTGAGCCACCATCATTGAGCGACTCAAAGTTCGACGATGAAGTTTTGAAGTCTGAGATTCCCGTGCTCGTCGATTTCTGGGCCCCCTGGTGTGGACCTTGCAAAGCCATGGCACCTCTTGTTGGCGAAGTCGCACAAGAGTATAAGGATAAGCTCAAAGTCGTGAAAATGAATACCGACGAAGCAGTGAAGACCGCTAAAACGTACGATATTCAGGTAATACCCAGCCTTTACTTGTTTAAAGACGGCAAGGTTGTTGAGCGCATAATCGGTATGCAACCTAAGCTTACCCTCAAGAACAGAATCGCCAAACATATGCAATGAACGGCAGCGAGAAAGGAATGATCACCTATCGGAGGGTCTCGCTTGCGCTGAGAAGAACTGCCAGATCTCGTTTGAAGAATTGAGCCGTTGATCCGGCACAATTCCCATCCACCTTGGTTGCTGCGAGCCGGGCCAGAAATGATTGCCACCTTGGATGGTGAACTCGCGTACCTCCGCACTCCCAGGTCCGCCTGTATAACTTCGCCTCGTAACTCCCGGTGTTGGTTCTGTCGTTGAGAGCCGGTCGGCTCTGTTGGCTTGTCTCCAGAAATCCACTGTACGTGAGGATGGTTCCATATCCAGCGCCCAGTGGTTCTGAACGATGCTCCGTCCTCTTCGAGGTACCACCCAATCATTGGTGGACGTGATTGTGAGGACTGGAACGGGCGAATCAGGTCTAGCTTCACTGCCGTTCATGGAAGCAGAAACAGTCGCCAGAGCAGCGAACTCGTTCGGATTGCGGGTGGCGAGCTCATGGGCGAGCATGCCGCCGTTCGAGTAGCCGGCCAGGTAGATGCGTCTCCGGTCTATGTTCAGTCCATCTTTGACGGAATCCAGAAGAGACTGCACGAACTGAGCATCGTCTGTATATTGCAATGAATTTCTGCCCACGTTCCAAGTACGAACGTTATTGCCTACCCACCCGAGTGATTCCGGATAGATGGCGATGAATCCCTCGCGATCCGCAATTTCACTGAACCCCGTATGCGATGCGATTCTATCACCGTCCTGCAAAATGCCATGCAACATGACGAGCGCCGGCATTGGTTTGGTTCCGTCGTAACTAGGGGGAATGTGCATCAGGCATCGGCGTTCTCGGCCCGCTATATTCATCGTTACTACGTGATCTCCAGGTCTGCTGGGAATCTCGGTTCTATTGCGCTCTTCATTGCGGGCGAACGCTCTGAGATCGTTTATTGAGATACCGTTGTTCTCTGCTCCCCATTCATCGTTGTGAGATCTCTGAATCTCTACTATCCGATCGCGCATCGCATTTAGTGCGCGAAGCTCTGAAGCATTGAAGGTGCTGCTCCATCTGCGTGAATCCAGCACTTTGTCAAGTTCGGCTCTGGAGATATATCTGTCACCATTATGGTCGAGATCGCCGAATCTGCTCTCACCGGTTTCCAGGACCAATCGAGGCAGGAAGGAGGTGTTTGATTCTGCTTGGCGTGGTGCTTGCGGGTTGTTGAATGTGGTACTACTGGCGATACTATCAGGCAAAGCCGCTGGTCTATTGTTGCGCTCGAAGGCGACAATGTCATTGAGCGAGATCTCTGATTCGAAAAACCGTTGATCGTTGCTCGATCTGTAAATCTCGCCTCGATTATCCTTGATGAATCGCAGCAGCGTTCTGGATTCGTCGAGGTTGAGACCATCAAGAGGAGTATTCGAATTTATTCTTTGATCGAGCTCTCTCAACGAAACGTATCCATTTCCATTCGTGTCCAGCCGTCGAAATGTTTGCGCAGTTCCGAATTGATCGAGCATACGTCTTGCATTTTCATACTTGCCATGCTGTTGGTTCTGCTGCTGCAGATATCCTGCGGAATCTCTCCTGCTGATGCCGGTGCTCTCTCTGCCGACTTCGTCGTTGACACCATTGGCAATATCTCTAATGTTTGCGGCCATGTACCGAACGATCTGTTGTTCCATCGGTGTGAAGGAACGACTCATGTGATTGGAAGTAAGGGTTCTTGAAAGCTCTCTGGAGCTTACATATCCACTACTGTCCAGATCGAAATCGTTGAAGTTTCTGTTTAGATATGAATCTACCAGTGCCGGAAATAGGCGTCTTGAGTGCGCCTCCTGCGTGAGGCGTTGCATGTAAGTGCTGGTTTGACTCTCATTTAGATTCTGTCTTCTTAGCTCTTCATGCACTTCTCTCAAGGCTTGAGATATGTCACCTCCGGAAGACACTCCCTGTTCGAGTAAATTTAATGATGTGCTTATGCTGGTATCAAATTGATCATTCATATTTTTGACCCTCGTTCAACTCCGTTCGCATAGATTAGGTATTACCGGTGAAGGCACGTATCTATTCCACGTAAAAGGAGCTCGATGATTCGCGGATCAGATGCGCTGTTTGCGATATTACGCATACGTGCGCCTGACTGCTGCGAACCAGCAATTGGACTGCCTACCATGTCAGCTCTATACAATGGCAATGAGAATTTGACGTGGCACGAATGAATCTTTTTTTTTCTTGCCTGTAGTGCGCATATACACATTGCAATAGCACCACTTGTGGTTCATATTAAAATTACCTCTGCATATATCATGACTTCTCCCCGTGGTCTGATATCACAAGCGCACTTTCGTTTTAGGGTATGGCTACTCACTCGCGTAGGCAGAATTGCAATGACTACATTTGAAAGAAGTGTGGGCTCTCCAGGCGCGACTTCGGACGAGAGTCCGCAGTTCACTTTTTCTCGATTGGTTGCAGAACTGAATTTGTTTCAGAGATCTGCGAACGAAAATAATCCCGGCGAATTGTCAAGGGTGCAAGATGAGGATCTTCAACTCGTCAGCCTCTCATCCCGATCGAACTTTGAAGATCTTAGATCTCGTCTTGTCCCTCCACCATCAGTTGCATTACTCGATCGTCGAGTTGACGGTGGTGCCTATCGTGCCACGGTTAATCCCGCTGGTAGAGTTTCGGCATTCGTCGATCCTCGCGGAGAATGGAGACGACAGAATGATGTTTGGGTGAGGCAGAACTCCCGAGAAACAGACTTTTTCGCAGGTTCCGTCACAGTCGACAACCGCGATACCATTCATGTGAATAATACTGATAGTGGTGTGCGGACCGAAATTGATACGGATGGTACCAGACGTTTATCGCTCGAAACAGCAGACCATCATCGATATCAGGTGACCATCAATCCGAGCGGAAGAACTACCGGCTATCGCCGTGATGGAGCTGAATGGAGCACCACCGACGGAAAAAACTGGACGTCGAGTACTGGTCAGCGATGGCAAGGAGCTCTCGGTGTGGATGAGTTCGGACGCTACTGGGAGCGTCCGGCCGGTGGCGAGCGAACAATTCAAGCTCGGTCGGCTGCACTCGACAATGTTCTTCGTGAGACAGAACGGTTGTCCAGAGCATGGAACATACGCTTTGCTCAACCGGGCGACTCGATCAATCTATATGAAACGAACTACACTTGTCGCGCTCCTCGGGCAGACGAGTTGCGAGCCCTGGAAACCGTCCTCTATCGAAACCAACAGATGGATGTGAATGCCCTTCAGTTCGCATTCGTAAATCCTGGAAGACAGACGGATTCAAATACCATGTGGGGCTGCTATAGCAGGTCCGGAAACAATGGTAATCCCCGGGTGAGTATCATGCCACTGAGACCTGGTGCTCTGGGATGGCAGGCTCTGGAAGGCACACTAGAGCACGAGTTGGTGCACCATGAACAGTATAATTTGTGGGGCGCTTCCGAATGGGGCTCAGCGAGCAGTCCCGCTTCTACCACACGTTTGATAGCAGATATGGGATGGCGACGAGACAGAACTAGAGGCGTAAATATTTTCCACGATCGAGCGGGCAACGAGTGGGAAAGAGTCGACAGTCGATGGGCGCCTATCGTTGATGGTAAACCAAGCGGTGATACCGCCAGCAGAGTCACCGACGAAGCGATGCGCGGAAGAGCAAGGGTGAGGCCATCAACCAACTATTTCAACAATCCAGGAGAAATGCATGCTGAATGCATGGCAATGTTCAGAATGAGTAGGGAATTGCTTTTCACCGAAAGTCGACAGCTCTACGATCTTTGCAGGCGATGGGATCAAGAAGTTATCGACGCCGGCTGGGGAACCGCCGGCGGACGTCCGCGCGTGATTAGAGCGATTGATGGTTCACTGGTGCAAGCAAGCGAGGCGAATCTGCGTGCGGTGAGAGAAACTGAAGAACGTTGGCAGAACCGCCCATTGCCATCGCCAGCAGCACCACGACCGGGAATGCATTCAGAAAACACACGTTTATGTGGATGTTGTCGGCCCAATGCAGCTGGCGAGGTCGCTCGTTGATTTCGAGCTGATCTGAATCCTGTTTTGGCTGTCTCAGCTCTGCTGTCACGGGGCGCGCAGGACTAAAGATTAATTGCATCTACAATTCGAGCGGCTTTCTTCCCTCCGGGTTGCCGTAATACAGCATGAGGTCGAAACGCAATCGCTCATGTTGCACAATTTCAATACCTCTCGTTTTGCAATCCAGCAAATGCGAAAGACGCCGAGCCGCAGCTAGTGCAATCCAATCAGCCTTGTTTCTATTCCGGACATTTGATAGAATCTCGTCTCTTTGCAAGCGACCGAATAGGAGTGGGCTTCATGTCTCGCGGTTCGAACAGCGTAGAGGAAAAACCGACCAAGCCTGTTGCCAAGAAAGGCAAGGTTGAGGTAGCGGACAGTTTTCTCGGCGTCGTATCCAAACTTGTCACAGTTGTCGCCGCCATTAGCACCGTTTCATTTTGGGCCTATAGTAACTACTACGTGGGCACTCTCGAGATTCAACCGGATGTCCCTGTAGACGCCGTGACACTCAATGTGTACAACGAGAAAGGCGATGAACAGACATTTCACACTACGCGAGTTCATATGACACCTGGACGCTACCAGGTGGTAGTGACCGCCGAGCCTAGCGATGACAGTTCGCCGGATGCAAAGAGTAGCTCGCGCAGATACACAGTTAATGTGGCTTTGAGCAAGACGACTACGGTTAGTCACAGGGTGATTGCTGAAAAAGCAGCGGACGAATCCACCGATGATAAAGCCGAAACAAAATCCAACCATCGCTGGTGGCAGTTCTGGCGCTGATTTCTTGCGCCTGATTCAATAAAACATCAGTCGATGCGCCAATTCTGCGCGGCTCGCTTGGCCAATTCGAAGGATGTTCGGAAACGTGAAGCGGCGAGCTGTACACTCTCCGGGGCGTGTCAGCATGCCACCGGTTACGGTGCCTCGTTCTTCGCCTTGAGCGAGAGGTCGAAGCCGGCAGGCCCATCCACAGTACGTTTTAGCAAAACATCAAACGTTATGTCCTGGACTTTGGAGTCACCAGGGAATCGCGGAATCTCGTAACTCTGTACATTGTTGACGGCACGAACAGCAGCCTCTCTGAACGCTGTTTCTGCAGGAATATCGCGCTCGACGTAGAGAGCTGGCGCGAAGTCCACTATCTGACAATACATGTTGCGATCTCTTGTCACAGTGACTTGCACTGTCGCAACGCCAGGACCGACTTCGGTATATTGCCATCGGCTGTAAATTGCTTTGGCCACCTGTCTGTACCAGGCATTCCACGTCAGGTTGGTGCCTTCAACAGCGCGACTGTGTTCAAGCGAGCCTGCAGTCGCAATCAGAGGCGTCTCGCCTTCAGGAAGAACCGGCTGAACAAACGTTCCTTCAGGGAGAACCCCGGGATTTGCAACTAGCTCTGGTGTCGTTCCTGGTGACGCCCACCACATTCCTCCCAACGTATTCTTGTTATAACGCGCGGTAGAGACTGCCACTTCGTAGCCCGGTACATAAGTAGAGACACCTTTTCGCGGAGTGCAAACAGAGATCTCGAATCCCGGAATCAAGGATGTTATGCCGTGTCGCGTGGCTG
>CAYTDR010000018.1:0-20906 GCA_964436185.1 uncultured Candidatus Obscuribacterales bacterium
AAGTTATTTCTGTCGAAGCAGGAGGAGGTTCCTGAGATCGTTCTGTCCGAGCACATCAGCCCTTTTGCTGCGACGCTGACTGCCAGTTTTCAATACGATCGCAAGAATGGATGGTTTAGCAACGGACCGGTCGGTATGGAAGATATGCGAATGCTTGTAGGCAAGCGCAAAATTGGTAATTTAACCCTGAAGACAACCGAGATTGGCGCGGAAGGTTTTGCTTGTTTGAAGGGCGGTATCATTAACAAGTTGACCATAGAACGGGATCATATCGACAAGCAATCGATGGAACAGATCTCTCAGTTTCCTGCCTTGACCATAATTCGCTTTGTCAATGTGTCCGGGCTTACCGACGGTGTTCTGGCTAAACTGACTGGACCGTCGCGTTTGAAAAAAATCGAGCTTCGTGGTGCCGCAATCTCCTCGTTAGGCGTTAAGCATATTGCAGCGACGTTCAAGGAACTGGAGCACCTGGATGTCAGCTACTGTCGGCGGGTAGATAACAGCTGCACTCCGTCACTCATGACTATGCCAAAGTTGAAAGAGCTGGTTCTTTGTAACACGTCAATTGGAGATTCCGGAGCAGTTCGCCTCTCTCAAAATCCGCGAGTTACCTACCTGTTCCTTGATGGGCTTGATATTACTGATAGTGGCGTTCGCAAAATGGCAAACCATCTAGAGCTGTTAGGTCTGAAAAACACAGAAATCACTGATGAAGCGACTGTTTCGCTGGCAAAGATGAGAAGTCTCAAGTTAGTGCAGTTTCAAGGTTGTCGTAAGGTCAGTTCGGCTGCGGTTAAGAAATTGCAAGAGAAACTGCCGAATTGCCGATTGCAAACGGGAGCGACAAGCGAGAATGGTAAAAAGTATGCGTCTTTGATTCGTGATTACAAAGGCAGCATTGAAAGAGCAGACGCTGGATATTTGAGAGATAGGAAAGCACAAGAACATTTGCGCAGGCAGCTGGAGCAGTAATCTGTCTGCGCCTGCGCCTTTATTCGAATGGATGAAATGTTGTGCCTCGCCTCGAACCTTTTCTACATGGAGATACGAGCGCGAACATGAACGACACGAGTCACTAAGACTCGCCATTATGGTACCAAATGCGATATCGAGTTTCGATGTTATTCGCGATAAACGGTTTTTGAATTATCGTAGTGAACTCTATATATAGCCCCTATTCCAAGCCCTGGAGGCGCTGACTTGGACTTAAGGAGGGCCTGAACGATCTCAGCAGCCTTCTCTTTCACTTCAAGATGGTCGGTAGACATGAAAAAATCGGTTGATTCAAGAAAACAATCGACCCCATCGCGAGTGATATAGACTTCCGGGGTCTTATTTTCTAGTGCGAGCGCTGTAAGCGCTTCGTCGTCGGCTATAAGTTGGACTTTCCAATTCGGCATATATTACTCCAAAAACGATAGCGAACTGGCGAACAGTGTACCACTAACGGATATGGTTTAGTGTCCGGGGGAGAAGTTCCACGTGTTGCTCATTCAAGCTTGCTGCTCAATCGTTGATAAGGCAGATAACCAGGGAGCCCAATTCTTAATACATCTCATGACATTCACAAGTTTCGATTCTAACATTGAGCATATTATCGATGAGGTTCTCTTGCGACTGTCGAGCTTCTGACTCAGACAATAAAGGCTACAAAAACGCATGCAAGTTGGCCTGGTGACGCGGGACGCCCGTGACCAAAGACACACCCTGGTTTGCCAGGCTGCACACGCGTCGATGATGCGGAAGGGATTTGGGACTCTGGCAAGGGCGAAGAATGAATCAAATATCGGCATTTAAAGAGTATCTCCAACAGATTAAGCATATTCAGCCTCTGAAGGGAAAGGAAGAGACAGAGGCGCTCAATCAACTTGCCAAAGGCGGAGAGTCTGCTGAAAAATCCAGGCAAGTACTTTATGAAACTAATTTGAGGCTTGTGGTCGGGATCTCTCGAGAATACGTCGGGTTTGGCTACTTATTGATGGAACTAATCGATGCAGGCAACGAGGCTCTCAAAAAAGCGAGTGAGTATTACCAACCTGATCACCGACATCCGTTCTACATGTACGCGATTTTCTTCATTCGTCGTGCCTTCACACAGATGATCGCTACAAAAATGGTGAGGACCATTGAAGATTTCAAACAGGCCGTTTCTGCCTTGCATGAGGAGCACGGGCGCCCGCCGACCAATGGTCAGGTTGCCGACGCATTGGATATGACGCTTCATGATCTAACTGCGCACGTATCATGTGTGTTGGATCTGCTGCCGCACAGATACATCACTGACCAAGACCTGAGGGGGCAAGATGTGTTTCGCTTCGACATTATTTGTCAACCTGCTGCCTCCTGGCAAACTTTGCGGGATGACGACGAACAGATATGGTGGCGCAGGTAACACAATTGCCTGACGAATGGACAGTCGCATAGAGTGGCGAAGCAAGGTTTGATCGACCGCCGGGGTTTGTGACGAAGGCATTTTTGGCATACTAAAAAAGAGTTGTTCGCTAGGACGTCGAACGGATCATTTATCATTTGCGCTAGCTGCTTGTCGTTTTCTCTCGCACTACGAGCGGTGCGGTGAGCCTGGATTCGAGTCATGCGGAAAAACATAAACAATCTCCGTACTTTCAAAGCGCACTCGAAAGGCTGAAGGGTGTTGTCAAACGAAGTCCATCGGCTTTTGTGTGATAATGCATCGCAGGCGCCGAAGCGATTTTTCAGAACGTCAGGCAACGCCTCTTGAGGGTTTACTTCGACGAGTGAAAACGAGATGTTTGATGGTGAATGTGAGAGCTTTGGCAGGTCATTCCCTGAAGTATTTAGTTGCTTGCAGTTAGAATAAGAGGAGCTCAAAGGGACTTTCGTTGTAAGGGGAGTATTTGTGTCAATTCGAGCCTTTCTGCTCTTAGCCGGTCTTTTGATGACAATACACCTGCCAGCCTTGCAGGCCCAGGACTCCGAAGAGGATGAGGAAACGTCCGGAGGAAGCGAGTCATCTTCTGCGGGTTCCAGTAAGAAGAAAAGTTCGGCGCCCAAGTGGTTACGCCAGGAATCTCAGGTGCGTGCCCTACCTGGATGGCTAGACGAGACACTGGTCCTGAATAGCAACAGTCCTGAGGTAGTATTGACCGATGGAATATTGGTATCGACATTTCCGCCCAAAGGAAAGAAACATGCGGCCGCGCACTTAAACATGAATCTTATGGGGCGTTTTGACATCTTTGCACATCATGTAGTTAGAACCGGTCGTGGTGACTTAAGAACTCTCTATCTCGGACTGCTCCTTCAAAATCCAGGTACGAAGCCCGTTACTGTTTCTGTCAAACAGGCTTGCAGCATTCTCGAGAAACCGCACTCTCCCTTCAAGGAGCTTCCGGCGTTTGTAGAAAATCCCGATGGTGGAGTTTATGCAGGAGCCGGCGACCGCCTTACCGATCTCATCTTACGGGGGCGTTCGCTGGCTGTCTGCCCAGCAACAATCACTTTGCCTCCCGGCGAGTACCGGATGCTGTTTTCACTGCCTGTTCCCATACGACAGTTTCCCTCTCCTGCAAACTGTCGCTCTACCCTGGTGAAGGCTGATGCCACAGGCAATGTTTACGCTGCATGCCTGGCGATGAGGGCTCGCAGAGATGCTAGCGGCAGGGAAAGACCGCCCATGCTGGCGGAGTGGCAGGAATTGTTGCGCAGTGGCTCTCTAGCTACGCCTCGCGACCGGGCTCCGACTCAACCGAAGTCTACGCAGCATGTGATATATGGAAGAGTTGCCGGAGTTGCTCGCGGTACCACCTGGAAATCGTTTATAAGCAACGATTCAATGGGTCGGGTGCGCCTTAATATTCCTCAGCCTGGAAAGGCATATTCGTATGTTTTCAGCACGTTGGAGCAAGGGGCATTTGGAACAATGAATTACCAGAGTGCACCGCTGGTAGTGCGCTATGCTGATACTGCCCATAAGGCACATGGAAATTATGGCGTGCATTATGAGTTGTCTTTGCCATTGAATAATCAGTCGACAGAGAGCCAGCGTGTGGCTGTTACGATCCAGTGCCCCTATAAGTCAAATCGTCCTGATGAAGAGTTACTCTTTCGCGAGCCACCGATGAAACGAATATTCTATAGAGGAACTGTTCGTTTGCGCTATCGTGATGATGCGGGAGTCGAGCGCCTTAGATATGTTCATCTTGTTATGCATCAGGCTGACGCAGGCAAGCCACTCGTCACGCTTGAACTCAAGCCTGGGGAGACAAGAGCAGTGGTAGTGGATTTTCTCTACCCTCCTGACTCAACACCACCGCAAGTTATTACCGTCAAGACGCTTTCCTGATAGAAAAGGAAATGCTGCTATAATCCTTCTCCAGGAGTCCAGTCGTCGGTTAGACAGTAAAAACTACATGCACCATAACTCTAAGTAGTGTCGGATGTAGTGGTTAGCTGAGTTTTATTGCTTGTTGGCTGAGGTAGTGTCATGCGCGTTTTTGTCTTTTTCTTTCTTTGCTTTGTGTCGTCTTTTCCTGCGAGTGATCAGTTCTTCAATAAGAAACCCAATCAAAAACCACTCGACTCTTCCAGAGCCTCTCAAAAGCCAGCGGGTAAGCCATCATTCAGCCGATCGTTCACGCAATCGGAAATGGATGACTTCTACAGTAAGAAACCCATCAATACGAATAAACCGCTCAGTCCGTCCGGCTCTCCTCAGAAGCCAGCAGGAAAGCCATCCGTCAGCCGTTCCTTTTCGCAATCAGAGATGGACAGTTTCTTCAATAAGAAACCTGCCGACGGAATTCGGAAGGGACCGCGATTAAACCTTTCCCCAGCCGTTCGCGATCAGCTACGAGAGAGAGCCAGAGAGTACCGCAGACGACAGCAAACTGCACCGCGCGGCACAGCTCAGTAAAATGATCGATGAGGCTGTCTTGGACACTTACAGGATGACACCACGTCGCTGTAAGAACTGCGGTTTAAATCAAGCGCGATAACGCCTTCAACCAGATAAATGCACAGGCTACAAATGCACAGCGAGAATGCAGTGACCTGGACCGGTTCAGAGTAGTTTCTCAACCGCGTCTTTGAGTCGTTCTAAAGCGATGAATTTCAGACCAGCAGCAGGCACTTTTTCGATATTAATCCACAATGTGCGTTCTTTGATCTCGAGTTCTGGGAGCACGCTTTCAGTGGCTCTGATTAGCACTCTATTCACTTTCGTGATCAGTGCTTCTCGGCCCATGGTATCTGCCGACAGCACTTCAATCAGTTCGCTAATCTCCTTGTAAACCGAGAAGACGAGAGAGCTCGAGAGGTCGTCGTCGTTTTCTACTAGCGAACTCCAGTCGACTTCGTATGAGAATGGCTGCCCGAGTGCATTTTCAGCCACCTCAGAAGAATGTTTTAGCAGTCGTTTGAAATCGAGTGAGGTGGGCGCATCGTGTGGAATTTTTGGGATGTTTCCCTGGCTCAGGCGCACCAGTGCTTCTTCCGAGGCATAGTGCACGGTAACAGCATCCACGACACCGAGGAGAATATACGTAATACCGTCGGTGGAGCCTCTTTCGTCATTCTGCAGGAGAATGGTCTTTCCTGAAGTGCCCTTGGCAGACAGACCCAGCAGGCGACCTGTGAATTGTTGCCCGGAGCGTAGCGTTAGTGTCACTATAGAGGTGTTCTGCTTCGCTTGTGTTTCAGGAAGCAGTTCAACTATTGCCTTTTCCAAATCAATGGCAGGAAGCCTGGTTAAATGAGAAATTTCCATTCATCCTTTCTTTTAGGACCGGGATTTAGAGCGCTTTCTCTAGCTTCGTCTGCAGATCCTTCTTTCGATCTTCCCAGTAGTCGAGATTAGCCACTGGGTGATGGTCCATCATCACCACACCATTCTCGAATGCGATGTTGGTTGTGCCACTATTTCGGATGATAACTTTCTTGAGTCCGGCTTTGAGGGCTTCTTTGCCCATGTCATCAATGCAGATTGCTTTGAACGCCTCAACCAGCGGGATGAAATACACCTTCAGGAAACCTTCGTTATATAGGTGGCTGTAGTCTTCGGCCTGCAACTCGTCCCAATTGATTTCCATGTTGACATCAAACCCGGCCGCACTGTCCAGATCTTGCTTTATACCTGGGTACTGATTGTCCTGGAATTCCTTGATTGCTCTTCGCTCCTGAAGTCCCATACTAATTCCCTCTGGCCAAATTACACAATGACGAAAGTAAGTATATACGCATCGAGCGTCCTCTCGGGCGAACGTCCATGCTTTATTCATAAACTGATCGGGACCGGCCTGTTGGACTTGATCCGCGCCTTTAAAATGGGTATCGAACATCCGCATCATGTCTAACTGCTCTGACTTTAAGGTTCCTGTTCAGTTTTGTCTGTACCTTGCGCTGATATTTCGCTATCAGTTCGAGTCAAGAAAGCTCGAAGCTGTTTCCAGGTGGAAACCACTTCAAAACCGATGAGCATGAGTTCGCTAACTTTCTGCTAGATTAATGCGACAAGGCACCCTCAGGCGGTGCCGCGATCATTTCGTTGAACTCAAACACGAATGCGCCTTCATCCGGACCAGCCTTGTCACGCAGGAGATGCACGCGTTGCGTCAGTACTTCCTCGTCATCACTGCCGAGTAGCTCGACTGTCTCTGCGATGAATTCGTCTAATGGCATCGCCCGTGGTTCGTTCTTGCTATTCAGCAGGTCAGTTTGCACCCACGGTGGTGCGAGTTCTAACACTCGCACGGAAGTGCCTTTGAGCTTGTAGCGCAATGAGTGGCTATATGAATGCATTGCCGCCTTCGTCGCAGAGTATATTGCAGAAGTCGCAAGAGGAATAAAGGCAAGTCCAGATGTCACGTTTATCACATATGAGCGGTCCTGCTTTTTGAGATGATCGATCAATGCACTAGTCATGCGGATCGGACCCATCACATTCGTCCGTAGTGTCGTATCTAGTACCGCATCATCTACTTGTCCGGACACATCGTCTCCATGCATGACGCCGGCATTGTTGATTAACACATTCAGTTTTGGGAAATCTCTTATCAGTCTTTCCGCAACCGCAGCCACGCCAGCAGGATCTTCGAGGTCCAATTCCACTGAATGCATTCCAGGATTTGCTTTAGTTACTTCGTCCAGTTTGTTTTTGCGTCGACCGGAAATAATAACTTCGTTGCCCTTCTGGTGAAGCGCTTCGGCGAGACCGCGTCCAATTCCCGAGCCGCCACCGGTGATGAATATCGTGTTACCTGAAATTTTCATGTTGAGCTCCTTGCAGCAGGCAAAGTCAGATCGTAGTCTATTTGTAGCCCCAAGCGATCACTGGCGACCTCGTCGATGCTGTTACACGGCATCCTCGAAGTGTGCCTGCCTAAATCTCCCAGCATTCCAGACCTGAAAGCCGCTTAACCTTGGAAAGGACGGGATCTACTAACCTTAGGAAAAGGCTGTAAAGTGATACACTGTGTCAGTGCAGTCTGTGGCGAGGGCTGGAAGGACTGTTATAGGAGATGTCGCTTGGACGTAATCTCTGTCCCGACGGAAAAAAAACTGGTTGTTTCGTGTGTGCTAGCCTGGCTGATGGCGATTGGATTCAACGCATCGGCTGAAGGGCGCGTACGGACCATCATTACATCTAGCGGCAAGGTAGTCACTACAGATGTAAAACCTATATCCGATGCGGCTTACCACAGCCAGCGCAAGATGGAAGGCCAAAATTCCGACGGTCGTTTGAAAGAAATCAATAAGCGACGTGACGAGCTTAGAAAAAAGATATCTGAGATGCGTAAAAAGGAGAAGCTCGCGTTCTCCCGGCTCAACTATCTCAACGACAAGCTGGACCAAGAAAAGAAGGAACTTGGCCAAAAACAGGTCAAGCTGAAAACTGCTGAAGTTACCGTAAAACAGACTCACAAGGTTTTGGAAGATCATAAAACTCGGCATCGAACGACTGTTCAAGATGCATCTTTCCGCCTGAAGGATATTTATGAAGGCAGACAGCTGAGCTTAGTAGAGACTTTGTTTCGGGCTGATTCTGTTCAAGAGGCCCTGGACCTGAGCTATTACCAGGAGCGCATCATCACCCAGGATACAGCGATGATTGGCTCGCTACGCGCAAAAACCGCCGCGCTAGCCGCCAGGAAAGCCAGTCTTGAAAATGAGATGAATGTTCTGAGCAACATTGCCAACGCTTTCATGAAGAGCGTCACCACGATCATTGAGGAGAAATCCAAACAAGCACAACTTGCCGAGGAACTTCGAGAGAAGCGTCAGTACTACGAGCAGGCCGAACGCGAGCTAGCCGTGGAAAGCAAACGTCTCGAAAGACAGATTCCTCAGTTAATCAGAGAGAGCGAGTTGAGCAACAAGAACATGCTCAAAGGTACCGGCAGCATGGTGTCGCCATGTAAGTACAAGCGATTGTCTTCGCAGTATGGAAGCCGATTCCATCCAATTCTTCGCAGTCGACGTATGCACACTGGTATCGATCTGTCGGCACCACATGGAACACCTGTTGTAGCTGCTGACAGCGGTTGCGTTATTAGAACGGGTGTCCTTAGCGGATACGGCAACCTGATCATTATCAATCACGGCAATAACGTCTCGACGCTATACGGACACTTGTCTTCGATCGGCGTAGGAACAGGTCAGAACGTTAAGCGAGGACAGGTGATAGGCAGAGTCGGTGCCACCGGCCGTGCCACCGGTCCGCATTTGCACTTTGAAGTCAGGATCGACGGAAAACACACCAATCCGCTGAGCTACGTACATCTCTAAGCAATAGGGCTGATAAGCAAGAGCGCTGACCAGCTCGTGTTCCAATTCGCGCTGCTGAATTTTCCGAGCGGCTGCTTTAGTCCTTGAACCAGTCGATGAGTAGACTGGCTAACAATGTCGGCTGTTCTGTCGGAATCCAATGACCGCATTCTTCGATGCGCTCATATCGCCAGATGCTTTTGACGTAATTTTCGGAGTTAGTCATTTGTTCTTCCGTAAGCGCAACGTCTTTAGTGCTGTAGACGCCCATTACAGGAACTCTGCATGTCGCCATCGGCACCGTAAATAGTTCTGTGAAATTTGCTCTGTACCAATTCAGAGCAGCCGTCAAACGACCGGGCCGGGATAGATCGCTGATCCAGCGTTGCACTTCTTCTTTATTTGCAGAGAGTCTGCGAAAGCGGGCAAAGTTGTTTGCTTTTAGCATCAGCTCCGCTAAGCCGCGAAGTTGAAATACCAGAACGTACCAGCCTTTAAGCTTTTGTTCTAGACCAGCATTTTTGTAAGAAGTGGGATGCCCCACCGAAATGGCGGTATAGCTGTGGACGAGCTGTGGGTAGTCGATTGCAAACTTCCAGCCGATCAGTGCACCCCAATCATGACCTACCAGCCGAATCTTCTCGTGAATGCCTTCATTTTTGAGAACGGCGACAACGTCTTCCACGATCGCATCAATTCGGTATTTCGATACCTCTGGTGGTGCACTGGACAGACCAAAACCTCGCTGATCGAATGCGATGGTTTTATAGCCAGCATTCACCAAATAGGGTTTCATATCGTCCCACATGCGCAGCGAATCAGGAAACCCATGCAGCAACAATACCGGCGGCCCATCACCGGAGACTTCGACGTTCAGGCTGATTCCGTCGTTGGTTGTGAGCATGGTTCGTGGTTATCCAATATCTCTATTTGCGCCTCGCTACCTGACACCGTTTAATCATATCTCAATTGAAGCCTGCTACATTAAGTGCTCTGCGCGAGATCGACATCTGGGAGCATCTATGAGCAATCAGGAATATTTATTGTCAGTGGGCGTTAACACCGGTAATTGGTTGTGCTTCACCGACTGTTCTCGGAATTTTGCGTTTTCCGTTTGAAAAACCTGACCACGCCTCTGAAAATCTCAAACAGTGGCTGTCTAAATACAACAGTCAGAACATTACGATTGACAAGTCCGTATTCGACGGACGATGGAGCAGAGCCGCACACGGCTGGAATACACGCCTTGCTGCGTGTATCTAATGTTGTTTCTAAGGTGACTTTTGAGGCTGTTGTGAAAGATAGAATGTGACTACGGCTGGACCCATGAAGGGAGTTAGCATCAGGGGCAGTGCGAATAAAATTACGATCGATAATTTTTTCAAGCGGGTATTCGCAGAGAACATCAGGATACTTCCCGATAGAGTCCAGAGGAGAAGTACTATATAGACCATTTTGGCAATCGGATGTCTGAACCAGGGTGTTGTGAATCCAGGCGCGACGATGTATGCAAATACCACAAAGCTCAAAGGCACAAGCATCATTGCTATGGACGCGTCCCATTTCAGTTTCCGTTGGGCATCAGCGTTCTTCAGAAAGGTCGATTTCGCTACTATTGCAAAGACAACCGTTAGACAAAACGGAAGCAGCTGAAGAGCATAGCCGGAAGTGTCTCCCCAGGCAAAGCCGACTATGGATGACACCGCAACTATGATGCTGAATAGAAAGAAGTTTTTTTCTTTTCGATTTTTCGACACGAGTGCTGATGCCATTGCTGCCCCTTTGCTTGAGTCATCAACTAATCACTACCTGCCTTCATACCCACATTAACAGGAGATTGTGACAGAACCCGGACTCTAAAGGCAGAATACTCAGATGATGAGCGCATCGAGCGCTTACGCGACCTGCAGTACATACATGAGATTCGAAAGACGAAGAACGTGCAGCGGACATTCTATCGAGTGTAGAAAGCCTTGCAACGATGTTTGGACTCGAGCCTGCAATCATCAAATCGTTCTGGATACGATTGAGCAATAATCGAGTGGACGGTCTCATACTTGGCCTCTTCGAATTTTATGGTGTTACCCATTCGGGGGGCGAATTCTTGCTGAGTCACCGGCACACAGAATCTCTCGAAGAGCATTCTTACACGGTAGAATAGGTTGATTTGAGAAGGAGAATCATGATGAGAGCTCATTGTCTTACCACACTGGTAGCGACACTATCGATATTCTTTGCGACATCCTGCGGACAGGCTGAGTCAGGCATGAGTGCAGATCAGGGCTGAGCGACCGCGACAGCAAGCAAAGTCGATCCGATTTGCAAGATGTCCATAGATCCTGCCAAAGCAGCCGCGAGTATCGAACAAGCCGGTGAGACATACTATTTTTGTTCAGATCACTGCAAAGAAGAATTCAGCAAGGATCCTGCAAAGTATCTGGGTGAAAAGTAGGAGCTTGATGTCAGCAGCAGTGAGTTGCTATTTCGACGAGGCATATCTTCGGCGTTCAACAACTAAGTTTGGATTCTTGCAGACAAGTTAGAATGTTCGCATGTCCGTCTCCAACTCACAGCCGCTAATCAGTATCCCCAACGTTTGCAACGACCAAAAGGTGGCCGTCATTGGTGGTGGTCCGGCCGGTCTAATGTCAGCCGAAGTACTGATTAACGCAGGTGCTAGCGTTGATGTTTATGAATCCATGCCGACTCTTGGTCGCAAATTTCTGCGCGCGGGATTGGGCGGTTTGAACATAACCCATAGCGAACCATTCCAGGCGTTCTGCTCGCGTTATGGTGATAGGCAGAACGACCTGCAGGTGTTCCTGGAGCACTTTCCACCCGATGCGTTCCGCGAATGGGTGCATGGGCTTGGAATCGAGACATTCGTTGGTACCTCAGGTCGAGTGTTCCCCACTGAAATGAAGGCTGCTCCTCTCCTGCGAGCTTGGCTGCATAGGCTTCGGGTTGCAGGTGTGCGATTTCATCTGAAACATCGATGGCTAGGTTTTAACTTCGACGGTTCATTGCGCTTTGCCAGCGGCGCAGAAGAGTTTTCTACCAAGCCAGACGCGGTAATTTTGGCTCTTGGGGGTGCTAGCTGGCCTCAGCTCGGTTCCACTGGCGAATGGGTACCCTGGCTGCAGGAGAAAGGCGTCGAGATTGCATCATGGCAAAGCGCTAACTGTGGTTTCGACATTGCCTGGAGCGCTCATATGCGCGAAAAATTCGCTGGAGCGCCACTGAAAGCGGTATCGCTTACATTTACCGGAGTGGATGGTGTCACTGAAAACCGGCAAGGGGAATTGCTGATCAGTGAGTATGGCGTAGAGGGCAGTCTGATTTATGCGTTCTCGAAGCGTTTGCGTGAATACATCTCCAACCATGGGCAAGCTTTTTTTACACTAGATCTCCTACCCGGTCGAAGTGCTGAGCGAGTATTAGCCGATCTTTCGCGGACTCGCGGTTCTCGTTCTATCTCGCGACATCTCCAAGGTTGTCTTGGCAATAATGCTTTGAAGCGGGCACTGTTGTATGAAGTGTTAAGCCGAGAGCAGATTGCCGATCCGTCCGAGCTGGCCAAATACGTAAAGGCACTGCCCATCAAGGTTCTCTCCGCGCGGCCAATTGAGGAAGCTATTAGTAGCGCCGGTGGTGTGCGTTTCGACTCACTCGACCGCAACCTCATGCTCAAGAAATTGCCCGGCGTATTCGTAGCCGGTGAAATGATCGATTGGGAGGCCCCCACAGGTGGGTATCTCCTCACTGCCTGCTTCGGCACCGGACGATGGGCGGGCTTTGGAGTCGCCGAGTGGTTGAACGGCAACCGCCTCTCGCCGTAAGAAGCTGGGTGTTTCACAACCACAACTGAGAAGACGTCGCCTATCATCAGACTATTTCTTCTTTACTCTTGCGGAACTACAAACTGGTTACGTTCGCAACTACAACTGGTTGGGTTTGCGGCACTAAGACTGGTTACGCTCGCAGCTTCAATTGGTTGGGTGCTGGTTACGCTTGCGTAACAACAACTGGTTGGGATTGCGGAACTACGACTGGCTGGGCTTGCGCAACCTCGACTGGTTGGGTTTGCGGAACCTCGACTGGTTGGGCTTGCGAAACTACCGATGGCTGGGCATGTGGTACTACAGCTGGTTCTTCTAATTGCTGATGCATCAGCTTGATGTTAGCGGCGCTTGGCTTGGCCCGAGTACCGAGAATGTAATCTGCAAACGGGAATACCACGTTGAAATTCTTGTCCGGATATTTGTGATGCATCCAGTGGTAGCGCTTGAGGAACTTATATATTGGCCATCTGCTGAACCCTCGATCTTCAGGCTTGTGCATTTCGAGGTGAATTTTGTTCCAAGCCCAGTGGTGGAAGGTGACCACGCCAATAAACGTCAATGCGCCCTGCCGCGAGAATAAGGCAATTAGCGCGGCAAAAGGAAGTGCTTTGATCGGTGCTTTTCGAACCGTAAGACGAATTTCCTTGTCTTCACCATCAGGAACCGGTTCGTCGCTGAAAATTTTCGAGTAGTGCCCATGATGAGTGATGGCATGAGCTTCGTAAACGCGTTTGTATTTGTCAGAACGCTCACTGAGAAAGTTTCTTCGGTGCATTAACTGTCGATGCACTTGATGCTCGATAAACGACATCAGTGCGGCTGAAAAGAAGAGCCAGCCAAACGTTCGAAGTATAAACATGGAACTCCTTTGCACCACTGCTCGTTCAACTGAAGTCAAGTGTAACCGGCAGGTTCAGTGTACATTGGAATTGGCATGGTGTGTGCGTTTTTTATCGCTTTTGGAATGTAATTATAGTAAATGATGACAAGGAATTCATTTTGATTGTCCGGTAGCTGACAACAGGAGCATTACAGTCCACCTATTTCCGTAGTTTCGGACATTGGGAAATTAGGGCAAAGAACCGTCGCTACGCCTTGATTGGCGGGGGCGGAGAAGAAATCACAATCAACCGAAATGAACCTTCATGTCTGTTACCTGCAATGTACTCCTGCGAGGAATCCTGTAAACTTGGAAAATTCAAGTTGGGAGAAAATGATTGTGGCCAAGAAGGTAGATACAGACGCACCACCCGCTCTGATCATTGAATTCAAAACTGCAACAGGAGAGATTTGGGGCAGCTTGACAGCTGAAGGCAGAGAGTTTAAAACCGGCTCGACCGGCTTCTATGCTAACGGCAAAGTAAAGAATCCAAAAAATGGATTCGCTTACCAAGTAGGAACCAATATCATTCTTATCGGCAGTAAAGAATAAGAGTGGAATGAATCCCAGCAAATTGCTGGTTCACAGAGCAGGCGCCGTCCGTGGTGTCAAATCGGTTCAGTCTTGCTGAACTTCGGGTGGTACTGTGCACCGCCTGTGATGGTGCCACCGTATGCAGAGCAGTCGAACCAGCCGATCGCATGAAATTTTGAACTAGCTAACAACGTCTTTTGCTGACGATCGTATTTTGGCGGGTGTGCAACCTCGCGGACTAAATTAGCTGTTTTTATCTTGTTCTACTTCTTCTGGCGAAGCGCCGATGCCAAGCTCCTGAATGTCTCGAATCTGCACTGCAAGGCATCTTTCGAGACATCGTCGTGAGTTCCTGCCTGCTATCGTCTCACCGTCTGTCATCACGTCCGGCCTGTGCGTGCTTATCTGAGCCCGTTGCAATGCGCGTGGGACACATTTTTAAGAAACCTGTGCCGGAAATCCGGTGCCAATATATATGGAAGTAGATAGATCTGTATTGGCTGAATCGACCAGCCAATATATCGGTCTCTTAGTCGCTTGCTTATGTTCTGAATGCGCCAATGGAGAGCCCAAAGGGGAGCTCCATCCGTCCGCCTCTTGCGATCTCATGACAACCACAAAATTAGGCCCTAATATTGCGCATATCCCCAATAAATCAGCACCTAATTGTCCGAACAACATGTGCCTGACCGATGTTTTCAGGTCACACGAGTTCATGGTGCTGATTTGAATAAACACTGTTCCGTTTGATGAGACAGAATAGCTGCGATCATTAGCAGTTTTTTGTCCCGAATCACACGTACCGCGATTAAACCGTGCGAAGGCAAGGAGACAAAGATGCCACCAATTCGACCAATTGAAAATGCAGTTCCGCTACCAGAAGCCTCGGCTCTTCCACCAATAGGCGATCCGGATGCTCTCGACCAGTTCCGCAACTCTATTTCTAGAGATGACTTCAGTCGCATTGATACTAATAGAAGTGGCACACTGAATCAGGACGAACTCCTGAGTGCACTCCAGGACAATATCTACGAACCCGAGCAAAGGGCTGCTATTGGCGAGCTTTCGAGAGCTCTAGAGAATGCGCCACCATTGAAATCAACGGTCGGCGGTGTAGAAATCCAATACGCTCCGGAGATACCCTCATGGTTCAACGATGGAAGGGCTGAAAACCTGACTGTTGAAGAGCGTGTAGAAAGGATGGAGAAGGCGGCGGATAAGGTTACAGCCGGTCTCACAGACGATATGAATGGCTATAAAGCCTGGGATCACATGCGGAAGCATCAACTCACTCTCCAGGACATGTGGAACGATGCCCTCGCGCTTGATGGCGATCCTCGTGCGAGGCTGAATGACATGTTGAACTCGAGATTGGACGGCTCGGGGCATCACTCGGGGCACAAGGTAGCATTTCATTTTCCATCGGAATCCAATAGTCCCAAGTTCCCCTGGCTCAAGGATGTTGATGGATATGTAACTATAGATCCAAAAACAGATTCGAAAGATCCGACTCGTGAGAAGTGGGGAGCGGGAGTTCTAGGATTTAACTACAAACCACAGCCTGCAAAGGAACATTACAGCATGCTGCCCCCTCCGCAATAACGGAATTGGAATAGTTAGGCCCTCAAGGTGATAAACATGAGTTTTGATGTCTCTTTTCGCCCTGGCGATGGTTTTATCGAGCCGGACCTGGACGTTTTTAAGGACTATTTTGCGTCTCGTGCGGGTTATGAATTCGACGACGAAACCCTTGAGTTTTCCTACTTCAATGAAGTGAGCGGTGCGTCTTTCACTTTTATTTTTGAAGGACCGATGCGCACACAGATCAGCCCTGAAGACGAACGAACTGTACTCTGTTTCACTTTGAGCTATAGCGCTTCTTTCCATCGTGTGGTGGATGAGGCGTGCTTAGAGATCAAGCAGCTGACGGAGCGCTTTGGGTTGCTCTATGATGATGCGCAGATGTTTTCTGACAGGGCTTTTCGTCCGTTTTCGGAACAGTTTTTCCGTGCCAGTTTAGTAGAGTCTGCTGGTTTCGGCAGACAAGTTCTTGAGCACCTGAAAGCTGAAGGGCATACCATATTGGAATGAATTGCAGGCACTGAATTTGTTGAAACGCTTATCTAAGCGCGATCAGGATTTAGACCGTTTAGGTTTCTCGATCGGTGTGACCAGTCTCAATCTCTACGGTATGTGCAGCCACCCGAACTGTGACACTTTCCACAAACAGTGCACCATGATGGTCCACTTCCGGAAGAAGAGTCGCCTCCCGGTCGTCCATATATTTCGGCAAATTGGCGTGCACCACGTCGTCTTATTTCGATGCCTTTTGACACGCGACGTTGTAGCTCAGCGTCTGTGGTCGCGCGGATGGTCTTGATCTGTGAACTGTACTGAGCGGAGTTGGGGCAAGCTGAAGCTAAGTCAAGCTCGCGAATCGCTTGCGTCAAACTGAATCGATCACCCGCCGTTCCGCTGCGGCTTGGACCTCCCGCCTGATATATATAAGTTTTTGCAAGTAGCAGTCGCCATTTAGCTTCCTGTGGCTCCATGCTCGTAAGTTGTCTTGCCAGGTTTTGTATTGAGGCATTCGACTGCGCCGCACCAGGCAAATCTCCTTTCGATTTTGCCTGCAGATGTTTCGCCATGAGACTGTCTGCCTGAGCTGACAGCTGGCTAGTTTCGCGTGTAGCGCCGGGACGATCCAGCCAATGACTTTGTGCTCCGAATCCCTTCATGGAAGCGTTCGGCATGTTTGTCGGTGACACTTCTCCTGAGAACATCCGTGAAGGAGCAGATCTGTTTGGTGCAATGTCAGGCTCTGTCGAAGAAGGAACTTCGTTGTTACTGCTGTCTGAAAGTGATGAATCTTGAGATGGTTGCGGAATCTGACGCCTGGTATACATTCTTCTGTAGTATCCCGACACGCCACTTTGCGCGAAACCAGGGAGCTGTGTCCAAATCATTACGAACAGCGCCAGCAGTACGGGAACCATGTTCAACCCTCCTCAATCAAATTCATTGTATCAGTTGGTGGAGAGTGGGATTGTCTTCCAGTTGTCGGGTACGGACTCAGGAAAACGCGCGCTTGGATTTCGACACCCACCTAACATTCAGAACAAATTTCGCTGCAGAAAACGCTTGTGATACGATTCACTTTTGCATACTACTCGATTATGGAACGTGTTTTGATCGTGATAAACCCTTCAATTTTGGCCGTATTAGTATTGTTCGCTCTCTTCAGTTTGAGTGCGGATGCCGCGACCTGGCAGCCATCGCTGGGACTTAAGCAAGAGTTGATTTGGCCAGGAAAAGTCCCGAGTCCGCAGCCAGTCGCTGGACCGGAGGAGGTGATAGCGGTCAAGGATGAATTAGTCGCTGGCAAGCCGTGGGTATTTGCAGATAAAGTCTCGAAGCCGACGATGACAGTTTATCCGGCGAAGGGAAAGAATACTGGTGCTGCAGTGATCATTTTTCCTGGTGGCGGTTATCAGATTTTGGCTATGGATCTCGAAGGAACTGAAGTCTGCGACTGGCTGACCGCGAAGGGAGTTACATGCGTGCTCCTGAAGTATCGTGTGCCTGGTCAAGACCGTCTACCGAAATCGGGGTGCTATCCGAGATCGCCGGCGGCATTGCAAGACGCTCAAAGGACGATTGGACTAGTTCGCTCTCGCGCTGCGGAGTTTCATATTGATCCGCACAAGATTGGAGTTCTCGGATTTTCGGCCGGTGGACACCTGGTAGGAGCGACGAGTACGCATTTCAAAAAGCGATTGTACAAACCTGTCGATGCGGCAGACAAAGTAAGCTGTCGTCCTGATTTTGCTGTGGTGCTCTATCCTGGACACATGCGCGAATTCACCACTAAAGATTTTCAGCTGAACCCGAATGTGCCTGTTACCAAAGATACGCCTCCAACTTTTATGCTGCATGCGGAGAACGACCCGGTAGATGATGTTGAAAATTCACTTGTCTATTATGCTGCTCTGAAGAGAGCGAAAGTGCCTGCGGAAATGCACTTGTATGCGGAGGGTAAACACGCCTTCGGCCTGCGCCGGACGAAGTATCCGATCACGGCATGGCCCCAGTTGGTCGAGACGTGGCTGATGACAATTGGGATGACTTCGGAGTAAGGATATGAACATAATCCTTTTCCGATTTTCATTCAGTATTCTGATGATTCCTACGATAGTTTGTCCTTGTTCGGCGAGGGCGGAAGAGGGATGGGTCATCAATCAGATAACCCAACAAAACGGCAGCTTCGAAGTGTCGCTTACCCGAAGAGGATGGAAGTTCTGCAACAAACAAAAAGGGTATTCAGTTATTGCAACCGGGTCTAGTCTGCTCCTTCTCAACGATAGAACCATGAAGTTCTTCAAGACTACGATCGAAGGGACTCACTTGCAGTTTCTCACCCGCTCCGTGGAAGGAGCCATGAATAAACCTAAGGATGAGCATCCGATTTTGATACCCAAAACTAAACGTATAGCAGGCATGGATACTCTTACCTACAGAGCGAATCTGACAGGCACAAGAAGAGTAAACAAGACAATCGATTTCGTGCAATCGACATACAGAGTGGCAAAAGAGATCAAAGTTTCACCATCACTGCGCAAGAGTATTGCTACTAACCTGCTTGTTCCTGAAGACATCATGACTTACTACCCGCTTGAAGCACAGTACCGCAGGCGCGACGGAAAATCCAAACTCGTACTGGAAACTTATGCAGTGCGTCGAAAACAACTACCGCAAAACGCCTTCTCAATTCCAAATGGTTACAGGCAAGCTAAATCAGAAGGTGAGCTTTTTGTAGATGAGAACTCGGAAGAGCTGATCAAGTCATTAATAGACTAGTTGCCATGTGTCGGACGTTTCGAAAAGGGCAGCGCCGCATCAAGCTTGTATTTCAATGCTATGGGTCAGATGGATAAGAGTCTGTCTCAGGGACGAAATATACTTAGGAGATTACCAATGAGTACCGAATATTCGCACGAATTCAATTCACTCCTGGCTGGTGAGATTTCTGCGGTGGAGATTTATGAGCTTGCTTTGAAACGTGATTTCGGTGGCACGATGGTAGAATGCCTCAGTGAGTGTAGAGCGTCGCATGCAAACCGCGTATCGAAACTGAAGCAGCACGTGGTGGAAGCTGGTGGTACGCCCACTGATAGTTCCGGCATTTGGGGTGGATTTGACAAATTAGTGCAGAATTCCAATAGCACTGCCCATGATGCGCTCGTTCAGCTCGAGATGTTCGAAGCGGAACGATTGGTGCAATACGAAAGCGCTAAGGAAATAGTACCAGAACCGGTACTTACTGTATTGAACGATGATCTATTGCCGGCCCAGCATGAGACGCATTTGCAGGTTTCCACTGCGCTTCACGCTTTGAGCCCAGAGGAACTCGAGAAGGCTTGATTGCGAGATCAACTTCTGAATTCGTAACAGTAATGCCGCCCGCAAACGGGCGGCATTAGTCGTTTTTGTGGCTTATTTATGCCTCGAAATCAATTCTTGTCAATCTCAGTCGTCATCCTCAAGGAACGACTTCAGTCTGGAAAGAGCATCATCCCACTGCTCTGAAACAAGATCGAGATACTCTCTGGCCTCGCTTATCGTTTCTGGATTGAAAGCAAATAGCGTCTCTCGCCCAGACCTCACACCACTGACAACACCAGCGCCTTCTAGAACTCGAAGATGTTTTGTGATTGCCTGGCGTGTAAGTTTGGTCCCTTTTGTCAGGTCAGAGATCGAATGCGGCTGCCCATCGGATAGTTTCCCAACGATAGACAGGCGCGTTTCGTCTCCGAGAGCCGCAAAGACGCCGGCATGTCGTTGCCGGTTAGCTCGCGCAGCGTTGCGTGACATATCGATCGATGTTCTGAACTTGCTGTTCCCATCCACCTTCATTCATGCGGAATGCATCGAACTGTCGATGTTCAGGGATCTTATCAAATCCTGATTCAACAACGGTGAGAACTGTGCCTCCATCAATTGATTCAAGAGTGAACTCAACCAAAGTCGGCGTTTCATCTGAATAATCGACACCCTTCTCAACTGCATACGGGTGCCAGGTATACGAAAAGTATGTTTCAGGCTCGATTTTCTGCGTTGTCACCTCAAACTTCACATACTCGTATCCGGGATAGGTGAGTTGTCCTCTCGTCACTTCGCCAGGAACGAAAGGATTTTCTAAAATCACACGAAACCATTCACCAAACTGTTTGTGATCCGTGAGTGCATTCCAGACTCGCGAAATGGGCGCATGAATTTCGACTCTCTTTTCAATCTTGTTGTTTTTCATAATTAGCAACCTCCGGGTTGCATATTATTCTACTCAAGACTTGAATCCAAATGCAACCATTCGGTTGCCAATTGTTTCATTGGCAACCGTTGGCAACATCCAGTGAAAGTGCCTTGGTCCTATTGTGCGAAAATTCGCTCACTTCTATTTGCACCGAATTTGGTTTCGTTATTTAGTTCAGTGTATTCCTCTAAGTAATTGGAAGACTGTATCAGCGATCCAAGTGCCCGCAAGGAATCCGCAAATCGCGCCGATCGCAGAGCCAAGGACTCCTAAAACGTTAACTCCCGTGTTTACTGAAGCCTGGTGGGGTTGTCTCGCTTGAGAATTCTCGGAACTTTCTTGCGATTGGGTCGTAAGTATTTGATTGCCAAATATGTCCCGACCCATGGACGTTGCTTCGTTATATTCTTGCATCTCACTACTCCTTATTTTGTACTGCGAACGTTGACCGACCTCTATATGGTCGCTCGTGTTCGCCTGGAGCGGTTTGATGAAAACACTACAACTTTAGTTGTCCACCTCGGTAGAACGTATAGTTCCACATAGTTATATTCCTGGTTCGTTTCCGCGGGCGACAGGCAACAAGTTTCTACAG